>JAEZAY010000288.1 GCA_023427575.1 Bacteroidota bacterium
GCCTGCTCCTCCAGCCAGCGCAACAACACAGGAAGCCGGCCGTTCACGCCATTCACATTATAGGTGGCAATTTTCATGTATCAAATTATTCATAAATGTAAGAATCATTGCTGTTTTCAAGATCCGAAGCGCTGGATACTGATTTTACAAACTTTCGATGAACATTGTTTTCATTCTATTCGTAATTACGATCTACCAGTTTGTACTGTTTCATCCGATCGTAAAAATCCTGCATGATCGCTTCTTTATTAAAATTTTCCCATACCTGAATCTGGTGTGGATGGCCGGGCCGGTCCACCCATTCATTCTTGATTAAAACGGGTGCCGGAATTAAAATTTGTTCCGCCCAGCCGGGATTTTTGAGAATGGCAACGGCGGCCATGTCGAACAAGGCCCTGGTTCCGGCTTCATCGTGCGTATCAATGTATTTAAACAGACTCACGGAATAATCACCAAAGTTGCTGAAACTGCCACCATGCCGTCCCGGTACCGGCTCCCGAAGTTTCGGGCCCAGGCCCGGCATCAGCCGG
Organism: Bacteroidota bacterium; assembly: GCA_023427575.1. Lineage (GTDB taxonomy): Bacteria > Bacteroidota > Bacteroidia > Chitinophagales > Chitinophagaceae > Flavitalea. The sequence goes on from JAEZAY010000288.1 coordinate 531, forward strand.
TTGACCTCTTCTCTGGTAGCACTCACTGCCGCTGTACCGGAGGGTTTTCCATATCGAACCGTCACCATTTCGAATTGCACGCCGGCGTTTAATACAAAATTGACCGATGCCGTATCGTTTTCCAGATTGTATTCGCCGGGCTCCGGATAGTTAGACCCAAGCCATACGATCCTGATCCTGGAGGAAATGGAAGGATCTTTGGCCAGTGCCAGCGCTATATTCGTAAGTTTTCCTACCGGCAACAACACCAGTTTTCCAGCGCTCTTTTTATGTGCTTCCGCGATGATGAAATCAACGGCTTCCCATCCATCAAAATTCGGTTCGGAAATTCTGGATTTAATGATGGCGAAGGAATCATTCGCACCGCGAAGCAGCGGAATTTTTCCAAAAACATTGCAAAGCTTCATTACTCTTTCCGCTTCCTGATACTGCTGATCAATATCACCGCCATTACGGGTAGCATTGACAGTAATACCAGCCAGATCAAAAATATCGCCGTTAAAAAACAGGTATGCCATTGCATGCTGGTCGTCCAGCTCATTATTTGCATCGGTATCTAATAAAACCCGGATCTTTTTGTTCGGCTCCGCTTCGGTGGCTTTGTTAGCGGGACTACATGCTAAACTCAATAAAACAATCCAGACAAATCCAGAACGCAGAACTCCGATCTGATTCATACTAATCTCATTTTGCAACTGTTAATATACCAAATCCGGGGTGGAATTAAAACCTTCTTAACACCCAGCGCCAATGATGCAGGCTATTAAATCAACCGCTTTTTATGATTCTGATACCACTCATAAAAATCCGTTTAGCCGGCTGAAAAGCAATGAATATTTTGTATCGGCTCAACAATCTAAAATTATTTACATGGCATATCGGGGCAAGCAGGTTACCAATCCGGTAACCGGGCAACAAATTACCTTTCTGCAAACAGCATCTGACACAAATGGCAGATACCTGGAAATGCAATCAACCTATGATTCCTTTTCCCGGAAGCCGACCCCGCATTATCACCCGCATCAAACGGAATATTTCGAAGTTCTGTCGGGCGAACTGACTGTTTGTTTAAACAATAAAACGCAGGTTCTAAAACCCGGAAACAGGTTATGTATTCCTCCCAATACCCCGCATTCGATGTGGAACAATCATTCGGAAAAAACCATGATCAACTGGAAAGTGGAACCGGCCATGCATACCGAGCAATTGCTGGAAACGGTTTTTGGCCTGGCGGCCGATGGCAGAATTGATGGGGAGGGAAAGCCCTTATTGTTACAATCGGCCTTGCTGATGAATAAGTTTGCCGGTGAATTCCGGCTTGCAAAACCTCCATACAGAATTCAAAAAATTATTTTCGGACTATTAACTCCAGTAGCATATTTTTTGGGTTATAGAAATTTTTATGAAAAGTATATGGATGCCGGGAGACTGCAATTGGAACAATAATCCCTTTGCTTTTATGCAGTATCGAAATAGCGATAGACAGTTCAAAATCCTTCTATTGTGCTTTCGCTAAAGTTTTAGAATTCGTCTGATCCGTTTGCCGTTATCCGGCGCTTTTACGAAGGGTTGCCGATAACTTTTTAATATGCGCTTTTTCCGGATCTGTTTTAGCAAGCAACCAGGCCTTTTCATAATACTCGATCGCCCTGGCTGGTTCAGTATCGGAATAAAGAAAGGCCAGCAGATGCCAGTAGAAATGGTTCTCCGTAAAATTCAATGCCTCGGCGGCCGCAATAGCTTCCCGATTTCCGGATACCTTCGATAAGGCAAAAACCCGGTTAAGGGCAGCTACCGGCGACCAGGCAATGTTCAACAAATGATCATACAATTGCAGAATCCGGCTCCACTTTTCTTCTTCGCCGGTTTTCTTTGTATGCCAATAAGCGATAGCAGCTTCAATATGAAATTTTGTTAGCCTTTCGCCCTGGCTTGCCTTATTCAAATGCCAGGCGCCTTTGCCGATCAGCTCCTGATTCCATTTGGAACTATCCTGATGGTCGTACAAAATCATTACCGAGCTTTCATTTTTCCGTGCCGGAAATCTCGATGCATGAAAACACATTAATGCGAACAAAGCATGCACTTCCGGCAAATCAGTCAGCGGATTTTCTATAAGCAGGTAATTTAATCTCATGGCTTCGTAACAGAGCTCTTCTCTGATAACAGAATTTTTGCTTTCAGAATAATAGCCTTCATTAAACAATAAATATATGAAGGTGAGAACGGCGTTCAGGCGGCTCTTCATTTCCAGGCCTGAAAAGTTTTTAATTACAAGATTTTCCTTCAACTTTTCCTTTGCTCTTTGCAACCGCTTGTTAATGGTTTCCCTATTCGTTAAAAAGGCGTTTGCGATTTCTTCCGGTCCGAATCCGCACAGGATCCGAAGGGCAAGTCCAATCTGCGCTTCGGGAGAAATAGCCGGGTGGCAAATAGTAAATAGCATTTGCAGTTGGCTATCCTGGATATTCTTTTCGGAAAGATCAATCAAAATTTCAGAGCCGGAGCCTGCTTCCGCGCGGATCTGGGGCTCCAGCTTTGAATGAAAAAGAAGATTTCGTTTTACATAACTGGCCGCTTTATTTCGGGCAACAGCATATAACCAAGCCTTCGGGTTTGCCGGAATTCCCTTGTAAGGCCAGGTCTGCAGTGCGGCTAAAAAAGTTTCCGCAGCAATATCTTCTGCCGCCTCCATTTGGTCAATTCCAAAATGCAGGCATAATACAGATGTGATCCGGCTAAACTCCGACCGGAATAAATGAGGTATAAGTTCCTGCTGTTCCATTAACGCGCGCCATTAAAATCCACGATTCAATGAATACCGTCATCCTTGGCAATCCTTCGCACTTCCACCGTATTTCCTTCGCCCTGCAGCACCGGAGAACCTTTTGCAAACTCCACCGCCTCATCCACCGATTCAGCTTTAACTATGATATATCCCCCAATGGTTTCTTTGATGTCTCCAAAAGGTCCATTGGTAACCACATTGTTGTGCCCGACAATCCGGCTGTCGTCAAACAGCAAACCTTTACCCAGTACAAATTTATTTTGTGCAGCAATCCCATTGATCCATTCCACGGTCTGCTGCATCCATTGCTGAATCTGCTCCGGTGAAGCCTTTTTATTGCCGTCTTCATGCCGAAAAATTAACATAAATTCGTTCATCGCTTTTGTTTTTGTGTTTGTTGAATCTGTTTTCCTATATTATATCGATCGGACAATACATAAGTGGACATTAGGATAAAAAAATCCGGATTTATAAGCGAGGCTTTTTATCGTTTGACGTTTCAGCTAAAAAATTCACCGGTCTTTGAACTGATATCTTCTTATTACTATCAAAATTTATCCTGACGAATATGATCGCTCTTTTGATTGCCTTCTTTTCCATCATTTCTTTTTTAAATACTCCCGCTTCCGGAACGGAACAGGTACAAATTGCTACTGATAAAAATACAGCTATCCTGACCGGTGCGGAACAAACGGCCAAATACCTGCCCCTGATCAAGGGAAAACGGGTGGGCATTTTGGCAAACCCAACTACGATAATTGGAGAACGCCACCTGGTAGACAGCCTGCTTTCGATGGGAATCAATATCGTAAAGGTTTTTGGTCCGGAACACGGGTTTCGGGGCAATGCCAGCAACGGCGCAAAAGTGGAAGACGAAAAAGATCCGGCAACAGGGATTCAGATCATTTCACTATACGGATCCAAACGGAAACCCAGTGCCGAAGATCTTTTGAATGTAGATATCATGATCTTCGATATTCAGGATGTTGGATGCCGGTTCTATACTTATATAAATGTGTTGCGTGATGTAATGGAAGCCTGTGCCGAACAAAAAAAAGAACTTTTGATTCTGGACCGTCCCAATCCCAATGGATATCTTGTAGATGGACCTGTTTTGGATATGAAGCTGAAATCGGGAATCGGTCAGTTTCCGATTCCCATTGCACACGGGATGACCATTGGCGAATTTGCAAAGATGATTAATGGTGAAAACTGGCTGAGCGGAAATTTGAAATGCAGCATTACCGTTATCCCCCTTGCAAATTATGATCACGACATGCCTTATGATCTGCCGGTGAAACCTTCGCCAAACCTGAACACCCGCCAAAGCGTTTTACTTTATCCTTCCACCTGCCTCTTTGAAGGCACCATTATCAGCCAGGGTCGCGGCACTTATATGCCATTTACGGTGTTGGGTAGCCCGGCGCTGAAAGGAAAGTATTCCTTTGCGTTCAAACCGGTTAGCCTGCCGGGAATGAGCGAATCGCCCTTACACATGAACAAGGAATGTTTTGGACTTGACCTTCGGAATTATGATTCTGAACTCCTGCGTCAATCCCGCCGCATCAATATCCAGTGGATGATTGATCTTTATAATGCATACCCCGATAAAGAACGATTCTTTGATCGCTCGCAAAGCAAACAGATAGGCAATATTAACATACTTACCGGCGACTCAGCATTTACCCGCCAGATTGCTGAAGGTAAAACAGCGGAGCAGATCCGGGCCAGTTGGGAGCCGGCGCTCAGTGCATATAAAACCATGCGTAAAAAATACCTGCTCTATCCATGATCTAACATGAACATGGGATCTGCCGGGCCATTCTTGCTCATATCTAACATGTATATGCGATTTTTACATCCGCGTTCCGTAGGAATAATTTGTTGGTAGCCCAGTATACGAATTGGTTCCCCGTTCCATCGGAACGGATCGTGGGGCGATGCATATAATAAGGCCTGCCCTTTAAATCGGCTTTAATCACGATTCGTTCCGATGGAATGATAAAATATATACCTCTTTTGATGCTACCACCGAGATGTCCCTACGGGACATAATGCAAGTTAAGATCTGAAATCCTCATCGATCTGAAATTGAAGCCCGATTGATTACCGCACCTGTTCTTCGTTCCGTAGGAACGATTCGTTGGTAGCACTCTTCAACCAATTGGTTCCCCGTTCCATCGGAACGGATCGTGGGGCGATGCATATAATAAGGCCTGCCCTTTAAATTGGCTTTAATCACGATTCGTTCCGATGGAACGATAAAATATATACCTCTTTTGATTCTACCAACGAGATGTCCCTATGAGACAAAATACAGGTTAAGATCTGAAATCCTCATCGATCTGAAATTGAAGGATAATGGATTGATGCTCCTGTCTTTCGTTCCGTAGGAACGACTCGTTGGTAGCCCGCATCAACCGATTGGTTCCCGTTCCATCGGAACGGATCGTGGGGCGATGAATGGTTTATTTTGCGTTCAACGTATTGGCTTTTACATCAGCATACATATCCCTACCAATCGTACCGTACCGAACGAGGTGATATTCAATGTGCGGATAATTGCTACCAATAAATTTCCTTACCGGTAAGAATAAATACAACGCACCCATACCTTCTGCACTTTTTAGGAAAACATAATGTTATAATTTT
>JAEZAY010000301.1 GCA_023427575.1 Bacteroidota bacterium
CATTAAAGCGATTGTATTCCATTGATTCCTGAACAAGCGCCAGCGGAAGCACCTTACCCTGATGCAAAGCCTGATCCCATCTGTAAAGATCTTCGGCACTTGAATAAATTCCCCCATCGCCTAAAACAGCGCTGGTTGAACTTTGATCTTTCCGAACCCATTTCCCCTCAGAAATACTGTAGCCATAGGCCCGTTGCTTTACTTCATTTAATCCCTTTTCATAAGCAATGGTTTCATCCATCTTTAATGGCCGGAAGATTTTTTCGCTCAGATACTCGCCGAAGCTTTTACCCGAATATTTTTCCACGGTCAATGCCAGCAATGCATAGGCGGTATTGCTGTAACGGTAGCGGGTACCCGGTTCAAAATATCCCTTGCTTAGTTTTGAAACGATCTCTAACACTCCTTTGTCCTTAATCTGCGGATTAAAGGCCGTATCTGACACATGATCTTCATAATCTTCAATACCGGAGGAATGGTTTAGCAAATGTTTTACAGTGATCGTTTTTCCATAATCCGGGAACCCCGGAAAAATTTCCGTCAGGTTGTTATCCAGCCACAGCTGGCCGATGGATACAAGCTGCAGAATGCAGGTAGCCGTGAATTGTTTGCTGACCGATGCAAGCCGGAAATTGGTGCTGGATTCTACTTTAATACCGGATTCGAGATCGGCATATCCATAGTTTTTACGTAGAAGGATTTCTCCTTCCCGGATCACCATTACCGATGCTCCGGGCGTATTTTCACCCTGGTATTTTGTAAAAAGAGAATCGATGGCGCTCAGATCTTGTGCCATTGCAATGCTGCTAATTAATATTTGAGAACAGAGGAAAAGGAGATTCAGTTTCATGAAAATGAAATGAATTTAATTGCTATTTTTCTCTGATCAAAATCAGGTTATGAATATGAATTCTGTTTTTGGGATCATCACGCTTAAACTCCAGTGTAATGGTAGATCTGAACTCATTTAAAATGATTTCACCCATTTCAAGTCTGGAAACTCTTTTTTTGCTGGCACTGTTGAAGGAAATTCCATCCCGCATTTTTGTCTGACGCTGCCATAGTTCAATCGTTGCCCCATCCGGATCCGTATCTGCATCGGCGTACAATTTATATCGGCCATGAGGAATTTCCGCCAGGTCGATTCGCACCTGTCCGCCATTTTTCGCAGAGATATTATTTCCATTTACGGTAATCTCGCCGGTGAAACTGAACTTCATCAACTGCGGAAAAACAATCAGGGTGTCGGGTTCAAACACAACAGAAAGTTCATTGGTTGGGGCTGGATTGGTTTGAAGCGGATTCTCTGCATAATAAAATGCCAGTGAAGTATAGTCTACCGGAAAATTATTGCCCTCGGGACCATGTTCCATGGAATGGTGCAGCGTTTTGCTGAATGGAAATTTGTCGCTGATAAACAGGCGGTAGCCGCCCGTTCTTGCCATCGGCAATGAATAATCCAGTGATCCATGCAGGGGCAGGCTCATTTTCTGATCCCACCGGTCGAGTAAGGCGTACCAGCCACCATTGAAATAATCTTCCGATCCGGTTCCATGCATGGTTAGTTTCCCATCAACAACCGTTGAATCATCCCCTTCAAAAAACAGCGTCATTCCAGGTTTTAATCCCTGCGATTGCAATATGGTTCCCACATAATGTCCTTTCCCGGACCCCTCCAGAAATAAATGTGGCTGGCCTGCCGGAGGATTAATATTCTTGTTCCAGAAGGCGTAAAACCTGCCTTCCGTTTTCTTATCTCTTTTTTGTGCGGTATGATAAACATTGGCCCGGATCCGGATTGGCTCCTGGTTTTTATTTTGCGGTAGAGAACGATAGATCAGTTCAACCCTGGCGCTTTGATCAAACGGCATCGGAAAATAGCTGTAATTCATATTCTCCGCTGTACCAATTAACAGACTTTGGGTGGAAACTTTGCCAAACGCATACCCGAAAAAATCAGCCACGGGCGCATAAATAGCCGGTTTGCTATCATTATCCCAGCTTACCCGGATATCAACCTGTTTATGGAGGCCTTCAAACAAATGCGCGTCCATTAATTCGATCCCCGTGATCCGGCCGGGTCTGTTAAGATTGGCCAACGTTATTGTTTGTCCGGGTTTGATCACTGAATCAACACTGATTTTCGATGAATGCTGGCCGGCGAAATCAGCCAGTTGTTTCGACTGTTTTTCCCAGATTCCGGCCATCTTTGTGATCAGGTCAATGGTTTTTTTATCGGCCTTGCCGCTAAAATTGGAAACTTTTGCTGAAGCCGGATAACTACGGTATTGAATTTGATAGAACATTAAGTTTTTCCCTCTGAAAACAACTTTACAGCCGTTGCGAAAAGGAATGGGTACATATGAAAAGTAGCCACCAATCTGGTTGCCCGTAAGCGGGGCAAGAAAGGGTGCCACCTTTCCGGAAAACAAATCGGAAAAGCGGATGGAATAATCGGGTTTGGAATTGCCGCCAAAATAAAAATCAAGCGTATCATCGGTTGGTGTTGGAGTCCAGATCCGGTTTATAACGCCATTTCCTTTGGCTTCAAAAATTACCAGCGACTGGTCGGGATTTTTGCGGATGAATGAATATTTCCCGCTGAATCCATCATCATTGTATCCGGTGGTATCGTACGACGAAAACTGAAATACGGATCCTGAAGGATATTGCGGCAGGGTTCCGACGTTTAACAGAGCTTCCAACTCGGATTCGGTGCTAACCGTACCCGGATTTTGCGCAAATAGATTACATGAAATAAGAAAACAGAAAATTCCCGGCAACAGTAATTTCATCACAGCTTCGATTGAAATGAATAAAGTTTCTAAGATAAGTCCAATGGCGCAATCTGCCTGCTAATTGTCGGATTTCCACCCTTGCTTAACTGCTTTTTAATATCAAATTTGATAAACATTAAAACTGTTGTTATGATGAACGAAAATCAAAAAGGTACCATCCATACTCTTCTTAATTTATACAACTGGCATAGTAAGATGTTTAAGAACGCACTGGATGGAATTGCAGATAAGGATGCTGAGAACAGGCTTAACTCAAAAGCGAATCATATTAAATGGATTGCAGGAAGCCTGGTGCATCAGCGCTTTGAAATGGGCAAGGTTTTCGGCCTGGAAATGCAGGATGCCGGTTTTGATCTGTTTCGCGATTTCAAGGGCATCGTCGAAAATGCGGCATATCCCGCACTGGATACATATCGGGCAGACTGGGAGAAAATTTCACCGGTACTGGCGGATAAGCTGGCCAATATCAGCGAAGCGCAATTCAATGGTCCTGATCCTTTTCAAATGCCGGGCGGAGATTTCAGGTTCAGTGACAGCATCCTGTTTATGATAGACCGCGAGTCTTATTGCATTGGACAAATCGGGTTATTCAGAAGACTGCTGGGTTATGATGCCATGAAATTTGAATAAAAACCGCAGTTGGTTCTTTAAGAGATTTTCAATTAATAATATTCATTCTTTATGATTGAAGTTTATAAAACAAATATCCGGGAGAAGAAAGAAGTGGAAAGAGTGATTCCGATCTTATCGCAGCGGATGCCGGGTTCGAAAATCAACATTGATCTGCACGATGAAGATAATGTGTTACGGATCGAAGCGGGTATGATCATCAACCGGGAAGTGATTGAACTGCTGAACTCCCTGGATTTTTACTGCGAGCCTCTGCCTGATTGAGGCCAGACTGAGTTTTTATGAACGATCAGGAACAACCGAAATGTCTTTAATCTCAATAACCAAATATTTATGTTATGCAAACAGTTTTGATCAGTAAATCGGTGCACATTGATGCGCCTGCCGATATTGTTTGGAAAGTTTTGCTCGATGATGAATTTCTGAGGATCTGGTACACCGAATTCAGTCCGGGCGCCCATGCTGAAACCGACTGGCAGCAAGGAAGCAAGGTTATTTTTACTGATGATACTGGTGCGGGCCTGATTGGCAGGGTTGCCCGAAATGAGCCGGAGCGCCTCATAGATATCGAGTTTACGGGGATTCTTAACAATGGCCAGGAAGATTTTGAGTCGGAAGAAGCAGTGGCCATGAAAGGGGCCCATGAAATTTACCGGCTCTCGGCTACAGACCGGCATACCCACCTGAGTATAGAAACGGATATGACGGAGAATATGGCGGAAATGATCTCGGATTCCTGGGAAAGAGCTTTGCAAAGAGTGAAAGATCTTGCTGAAAATGCCTGAGACCGCGTTTCTCAGCGAGGTCAGATCAGGAGATGCCTCAAAAATCTGAACTCAAAT
>JAEZAY010000314.1 GCA_023427575.1 Bacteroidota bacterium
AATACAGCCTGGCCGAAATGGGCAGCGATTTTTTCATTATTCAGGTAAAATCAGGCGAGGCCACCCTGTATTCAAGATACGAAGTTCAATAGGCAGATTTCAGCGACTAATATCAACTCGCGTTAAAGCCAAAATTGTAATAAAACAGCGTAAGCCTCTTTTAATTGCTTTTTTGCGAGTCATTAACTACTGCAGGCTCAGGCTGCTTAAACTGTTATAACAGATCAGTAATCGTATTCCCGACGCGATACATTCATTCTTAAGCCAATGGTTGCCAGCGTAGTGTTCCGGTTCTGAAGAAGCTGATCTTCCACTCTCCATTTCCTTATAAGTAGTGAACCATCAATAAAAAGATTCTCTTTCAATTCATACGAAACCAGCAACTGCGTATTGATGCCTCTGCCCTTTCCACCACCGGCCAGTTCATAGCCATAATCACTGCGGCGGCTTGTATTTAACCGAAATATATCTCCGCCCAGATTGGCGCCCGCCGTATCAACTCCTTTTTCCCAAAAGATCAAACGGGCAGAGGCTGTAATCTTATGATGCGGCTGATACCGGGCTATCGCAATCGCCTCCCTGAAATTTGCACCCAGGGGATGAGCCAGCGGCTGGTTGTAATGTGTATAGTTGGAAATGGAATCATGATGTGAATAGGAGAACGGTCTTACAAAGTTTAATTCGCCCTGAAGGTCAAGGTTCGGGATTGTAAACGCATTGATATACTTCCCCCCTAACTGGATTCCATATTTATTCGCCCACCATCCCTTTGATGAACGAATTTCATTCAGTTTAAATTCATCCAGCATCAGCTGCCCGTAAAACTGGAAAGTTCGGGCCACGTTTGCCTTAAAATCAAAACCCACAATAGCGTTATCCGCGCTTCCGTTTTGCTGTTCGGCCACCCGCAGAAACATCACCGGATTCAGATAGGTAAAATCGAAATGATTTTTTCTGCCAAACACCACCGATTCAAACAATCCAAGATTCAGCCATCTGGTGGCATTAACACTTAAATGATGTGTAACTGCATATTTTTTATCCAGCAAACGGTCACCCATACGCGATTTCGGAAACTGCGGAGTCAATTCCATAAAAATATTCTGATAATTCAGTTTCCAGATCCTGGTATTGATTTTTAAAAACAGGTATGAATTACCGAAATCACTTAATAGCAAGCTGCGATATCCGCTGCCCACAAAGTTCTTATCATATCCAAATTGGAAGTCGAGATATTTTGCGGCAGTAAAATGAATGGAACCTCTGGCGTCGAAATAATCAAAAGCGGTATTTTTAAACCGCTTGTACCGGCCCACCCCGGGTACGGCTTCTCTTTCTCTCACCCATTCCGCTGCAAACAATGGCGGCCTTTCCTGGTTATCGGTGATAAATCCGGAAAATCCCACTCTTTCAGCAATGAGTCCACGGAATGATAAACCTTTTGAATTAAGGAACACCCGTTCATTTTCATCTTTACCGGCAGATTGTTGTTGCTGGATCACCGGATTAATGGCCAGAAAAAAATCCTTTTCATCCACTTCCAGCAAATTTGCTTTTGTACGATAAAATGTATTCCAGATAGATTTTGAACTTTCAAAGGCCGACTTATCGCCGCTTACCCACTCTGAATTGTTCATCAGGAATTGCTGCATATTCTGTTCATCCATTTTGGTGAAGATCCCACCCCCGTTCGTTTGCTGCATCGAATCAGCGTATTCAACCAGTTGCACCCCTGTTCTTCGGCTCAAAGGCTGAACTGTAGAAATATTAAGTCCTGAATAATTTTGCAGCCGGATTTCAAGCCGGTCAAGCAACTGCCGGTGCTTATGCGACTGGGGCAGATAACTGGATTGAGAAAGAGAAGCAAGTGGTAGCAGGAAAAGAGAAAGCCGGACAACGGTTTTTATAATAAATTGCATAAATACAGTGGTATTATAGATATTGATTGCGATTCACAAAGATATCAGGAATGCGTGAACCCTGGAAAGGCTTACAAAACTTATGGAAAATTACATAATCAGAAATATAACGATCGTCAATGAAGGGGAATTACAAACATCGGATCTTTTGATCAGGAAGGGCCGGATTGAAAAGATCGGAAGCGGGATCGCCGTTGATTTTACGGCTATTGAGATCGATGGTGAGGGAAAATTTCTGCTTCCCGGCGTAATTGATGACCAGGTTCACTTTCGCGAACCAGGCTTAACGCATAAGGCCAGCATTTATACCGAAGCAAAAGCGGCTGTTGCCGGAGGCGTGACCTCTTTTATGGAAATGCCAAATACCGTTCCCCCGGTTTTTACCCAGCAGTTACTGGAAGATAAATACGCTATTGCCGCCAGAAGTTCGCTGGCAAATTATTCTTTTTTCATGGGCACATCGAATGAAAACGTGGAAGAAGCATTACGTACCAATGAAAAAAAACGGGATGTTTGCGGAATCAAGGTCTTTATGGGCTCTTCCACCGGAGGGCTGCTGGTTGACAATTATCTTTCGCTCGAAAAACTTTTTGGAGGCAGTGAAATACTGATAGCCACCCATTGTGAGGATGAGCGGATCATTCGGCAAAACGCCGAAAAACTGCGAAAAGAAAAAGCGGTTTTCGAACCCTCTGATCATCCGATCATCCGGGATGAGAATGCCTGCTTTGAATCCTCATTCACTGCAATACAATTTGCCAAAAAACACAATAGCCGCTTACACATACTTCATATTTCCACAAAAAAAGAATTGCAGTTATTCTCCAACTTTCTTCCGCTGAAAGAAAAAAGAATTACAGCGGAGGTTTGTGTTCACCACCTGCATTTTACCAGCAACGATTACGCACGTTTGGGCAATAAGATTAAATGCAATCCGGCTATCAAGTCACCCGACAATAAACCGGCCCTTTGGGAAGCGCTGCTCGATGGCCGTCTTGATATTATTGCCACCGATCACGCGCCGCATACCCGCGAGGAAAAAGCAGAACCCTACGAAAAGGCACATGCCGGTCTTCCGCTTGTTCAGCATTCACTCCTGATGATGCTGAAATATGTGAAAGAAGGGAAACTCCCGCTGGAGAAACTGGTGGAAAAAATGTGTCATGCCCCGGCCGATTGTTTTGAAATTGCTGAACGTGGCTATATCCGGGAAGGATATTTTGCCGATATTGTTATAGTGGATCTTAATAGCGAAACCCGTGTAA
>JAEZAY010000319.1 GCA_023427575.1 Bacteroidota bacterium
GTCTTCACATAACCCGATCATATCAAGATAAAGCTCGAAGCTTTCGAAAGATTCAGGCAGTATGATCAGGGTGGTTTCTATCTCCGGGTTAATATCCAGTTTTGCCAGTTCATCTGCAAGTTTTTCAAGAATCGTTTTCAGATCTTCGGTTCGCAAGATGCTATACCGGATCGATCCGCGTTTTAATTCGCGGGCGGCAAAAGGACAGAAATTGCATCCAACCACTACTTTGGAAATCCAGTTCCGGGTCTCTTCCACAACTTTATCGTCCATCTAATTGATATTTGCCATTAATTGTAAAATTCAAATAAGGATCCAAAATAGGTGTTGGTCCAGCCTTCCGTTATTTCATCAAAGGCCTCATCGGGAATATTTGTATGCCTTAATTCTACCGAAGTTCCCTGTTTATGCGGATGTAACAAAATGGTTACAATCGAGTCTTCCGCCTGATCGCCAAAATACCATTGCTGCACAATTTTCCGGTTGGGTTCGAAAACAAGATTCCGGCCCGAAATACTTCCATCCCATAAAGAGAATTCTGAATTGGGTTCGGTTGACATTTCCGCGGGTTCGCCGGTCCATAAACGGATGGTAGCCGGGTTGGTCAGCGCTGCATATAAAATTTCCGGTTCGGTTGGGATGATATAGTATTTTTTAAAGTCTTTCATCTACGCTTCACTAAGGGCTGAAGTTAGAACTAAAACGGCAATCAGGGATGGAATCCGGATTTCAACCAGTAAGCCTAACCATTTTCCGCACGGCGCATTTCTTCACCTGCACCTCCATTTGTTTTACGAATCGCTGTCTTAGACGGTTTTCCAAACCGGTAAGTGAATGTTATATTGGCCACCCTCGAATCTCTTTTTAAAAGAAAGTATTCGGTGGCTCCGTTAAACACGGTAAAACCTTTCATTGCCTGGGTATAAAAAATATCGCGCAGATTTAATTTCAGGGAACCGAGCTTATTAAAAATTTGCCTCGAAATGCCGATGCCAATCTGCCCGGTTGGCTCGGTGATTTCCTGTAGCTCCAGTTCCCGGGTTATGAAAAAACCCGATAGCTCTGCAGCCCAGAGCTCATTCAATTGAAACTGGTTGTTGATATTCAGATTGAATTGCGTTAAGCCCGCGTTTCGCTGGTTCCAGACCCTGCCTGAAATAGATTTGTATGAAAGACTGGCCTGCGAAGAAACCCACCACCAGCCTGCCGGTGAAAAACGATAAATGACTGAAATGCCAGCTATTTCCATTTTAGCCAGATTGCCTTCAGTATAAGTAATCACTCCGGTACTGTCTGAAAGAAACACCTGTGAAAAATAATTGCGGGTGCTGCCGAAGCTCAGCGTCGTCATCAGTGAATTCCGGTAGGCATGAGTCAGTTCAATATTCCAGCTATACTGAGGCAGAAAATACGGATTGCCCCGCTGGTACGTGTATTTGTTAATTAGAAAGACAAAAGGATTCAGCTTTTGAAAAGCAGGCCTGTCGATTCGCTTGCCCACACGCAACGAAACCGTATTCAGTGAATCTTTTTTATAATCAATACCGAGTGCCGGAAACAGGTTATTATAACTTTTATTGAACGAAGAATCGGGTCGCAGGGGATTTCCTGACTGGGTCGCATTATAGTGCGTGTACTCATTTCTTAATCCGCCCTGCAGCTTCCATTTTTTCCATTCTTTACTGAGATCCAAAAAGGCGGCGTAAATCCGTTCGCGGTAACGAAAATTGTTTGTTTTGCTGTAATCGGGTATGGGATTACTGCCATCCATGAGATAATAGGCAGCTTCATTATCGGTGTTTACATAAGAGGTCTTCCATCCCGCTTCCAGCTGAGTATTTTTCGCCAGTTTCCGGGAGGCATCTGCCCTGGCCGAAACAATCCGGATTTTAGCAGGAATAAATCCCCTGATTTCTTCCCGGTAACCCTGGCTCCCCTGCAGATCGTTGGTAAACACCTGTTCGTTATGGATTTTGTATTCCAGAATATCCAGATCGGCAGAAATCAGCCCCTGCTTATTCAGGCTTTGTTTGAAGTTAAGGTTGACGCCCTTGTTTGAAAATCGCGATTTTCCAGTGCTCGAAGTCAGGATTAATGAGTCGGTATCATGGTCCTTATCCATCCAGCCGGCCCTGCTGAAACCATTGTTCTTTCTAAATGATTCTGTGCTGGTGATTGCCAGTCCAACCGCTGTTCGGCTGCTAAGGTCGATTTCCATTCCCGCCCGGATATTATGGTTTTGGTTTTTACCCTTCAGAAAACTGGATTGACGAAGCAAGGACTGAATGGTCTTATCATCCTGCTCATAGTAACTCCGGAATGCGTACAAATCGGTGAAAGATTTATTTTCATTCAGTCCAATATTGGCAAAACTGTTGATCCGTCCTTTCCGGTAGTTCAGTACGAAGCTGTTATTGGTTTTGAAATAAATGCCCTGCCCCAACGATAACACCAGATTTCCATTAAGGCCGCTGGCTTTATTCTTTTTTGTTTTGATATTGATGATGCCGCTGCTGCCTGCCGCATCATATTTCGCGGAAGGACTCGTAATGAGTTCTATCTGGCTGATCTGCGATGCATTCATACTTTCCAGCAATGTAACAATCGCGGAAACGGGAAGATAGGTCTGCTTTCCATCTATCAGAACGATTATATCCTGCCTTCCGTTTAATCCTATGTTTCCGTTTTTATCAACGGTAACTCCCGGCGATTTTTCCAGCAATTCCAGCGCGCTGGCGCCAGCATTTGTGATCAGCGCATCTACATTTATGGTCGTATTGCCTGCACTCATTTTGAGGGCAGGCGCCTTTGATAAAACAGTTACCGAATTTAATAAGGCGGCGTCGGGAATCAATACCATCGCACCGAGGATCATTTCCGGCGATTGATAAGATATCAGGAACTTATCCGAAAACGCGGATTTATAACCAGAATGGGTAAACGAAACTTTGTATGAGCCGGTATCAATATCCCGGAAATAATATTTTCCTTCTTCGCTGCTGGTGGTGGCCTGAACAAATGTTGAGTCCTCCGCCTTTACCAATGTTACCGTAACCCCGGGCAGCAATTTGTTGTTTTCCCTAACGGATCCTGAAATAGTATTTACAGCCTGCTGGGCTTCTATTAAAAACGGAAAAATCAGGCAGGATAATAATAATAATAATAATGGTCGCAAGCTCGGGTATTTTAATCCCGAAAATGCGTTAGATCTTTTTGTTTGAAACCAAGTTTTATATAAGCGGTTCTACAATCATTGGAGTCCGGTTAATAATTTTCAATTTACCTGAATCCTGGATCAACAGTAAGTTAGGAGCAGTCATTGTAAATGACCCGTTCCACTTTTTTTTAGAAAAAAAGTGGAGCAAAAAAATCGGGCTGCGGAATAAATCCTAAAAATTGAAACTCCCGGCTAAATAAAAACAAGTCACAGCGAAAAAATATAACCCAGCGCCAGTAGGACTTACGAGCCAAAGATCATTTCCGGGCTTCGGTAACAACTGTTTTTATTTTACGCCGTCCGTTTTCAATTTTCTTAACGGATTTTTTCCGAGGCCCAGTGAAGAAATTACCCGGATACTAC
>JAEZAY010000340.1 GCA_023427575.1 Bacteroidota bacterium
TATACAGAGTTATAGTTCAGGGTTCTGAAATTCAATAACTCTGTTGTAAGGCTGCGGTTTAATGGAAAAGATGAACCATAGCCGGCTCCGGAACCCAGCGGGTTTTTATTTGCCACCATATACGCCGCCGCCATCATTTCAAGATCGTCGGTAAGACTTTCAGCATAAGCGCCTAACCATAATCCAAAGGAAGATGGCATGGCAATCTGCAGATGCGTATAACCAGGAAGTAATTTATCTTTAAGCTCTTCACTTCTGCGAATCAGCAGGTCAAAAAGCTGGCTTACATGATCTTTAATTTCCAGGATTTCGGCCCGGATATAAAGTTTAATATCTACAGCAACCTGGTCGTTGCGACTGCGTCCGCTATGGATTTTTTTTCCGGCATCTCCGATTCTTTCTGTAAGCAGGATCTCCACCTGTGAATGCACATCCTCCACTCCTTCTTCAATCCGGAATTTTCCCTGCCTGATTTCTTCGAGGATGGCAGACAAGCCGCTTAGAATGGCATCTCTGTCTTCCTCCGCAAGCAGGTTCACCTGCTGCAGCATTTTTACATGGGCCATCGACCCAAGTACATCCTGTTCCGCCAACAGCAGATCAAATTCTTTATCTCTACCAACTGTAAACGTTTCCACCATTTCGGAGGTATCCGTATTTTCCTTCGACCAGAGCTTCATTGATTCTGTTTTAATGCTGTTATGCCTGGGCACCTTTAACCAGCGGTTCCAGTAATTGTATGTATAAGCGGATCCCCTGCTTTATTTCATCAATATATATAAATTCATCTGCAGTATGACTTCTGGCCGAATCGCCGGGACCCATTTTTAGTGCATAAAAAGGCATAAGGGCTTTATCGGATGTTGTGGGCGATCCATAGGTTTTTCTTCCCAGTGCCAGCCCCGATTGAACCAGCGGGTGATCTACAGGAATCGAAGTAGACCGCAGCCTGGTACTTCTTGGCACAATTACCGAACTAATATTATTGCCGATTACGTCCAGCACTTCTTCAAAGGTATAAAGTTCATTCACCCGGGCATCTACAACAAACTGGCATTGTGCAGGAACAATGTTATGTGCTTTATTATCGGTGCTGATTACCGTTACACTCATCTTCACGGGACCAAGCAGGGGAGATACTTTCGGAAATTTATATAGTTGGATCCAGTTTATGTCTTTCATCGCTTTATACAGGGCATTCTCGCCTTCTTCCCTGGCTGCATGTCCTGCTTTGCCATTGGCAGTGCAGTCAAGGACCATTAAGCCACGCTCAGCGATTGCCATCTCCATCTGGGTTGGTTCGCCCACGATGGCGCAATCTATTTTATTCAGATAGGGAAGCGTTTTTTCAATGCCGTCATAGCCTGAAATTTCCTCTTCGGCGGTGGCCGCCAAAGCAAGATTGTAGCGGGGGTTTTCCGAATGATAGTAATACAGAAAGGTTGCAATGAGCGAAACCAGCGGACCACCGGCATCATTACTTCCCAGGCCGTATAATTTTCCATCTTTTACCAATGGTGTAAACGGATCGAGAGTATAGGATTTATTGGGTTTAACGGTATCGTGATGAGAGTTTAAAAGAATAGTGGGCTTATTGCTATCGTAATTTTTATTGAAAGCGAATACATTGTTTGCCACTCTGGAATGTTCAATACCATGCGTACCCAGAAACCGGCACAGAATGCCCGCAGTGAAACCTTCTTCTTTACTGAAGGATGGCGTGGCAATTAATTCTTTAAGCAGAGCAATGGCCTCGTTTTGAAGGTTTTCAATATCATTGTCAATCATAATAAAACTTTAAGTTGAAAACTCAGGCAACAATGGATGTGCCGCTCTTATGGGCGGTTAGTAATTCCAGTTCTTCTGCCTTTCCGATAATCACCCTTTTCACACCTGAATGGATAGCCGAAAAAGCATTGTCCAGTTTGGGAATCATGCCGGCGAAGATCCGGCCGCTGCTTTTCAGTTCGGCGTACGTATTTGCATTGATCTCGGGAATAACTGTGCTTTCATCATTTATATCCGTAAGAACGCCCGCTTTTTCAAAAGAATAAATTAATTCTACATAAAAAGCCATGCTTAATGCTCTTCCTATTTCCTGGGCAATGGTATCGGCATTCGTATTAAGAATCTGCCCATTCATATCGTGCGTTAACGGAGCTACAATGATAGCCAGATCGGAGTGCAAAAGTGTGCTGAACAATTCGGTGTTTACCGAACGCACATCACCAACATAACCGTAATCTATAGCCGCATTTTTTCTTTTTTCTGCCAGAATCAGATTCCCGTCGGCACCACAAACTCCCATTGAATTGCAGTTCACTGATTGCAATTCTGCCACAATTCTTTTATTAATATAGCCGCCGTACACCATCGTTACGATCTTCAGGGTTTCAAGGTCTGTGATTCGCCGTCCTTCCACCATCTGTTGAGGAATGTTCAGATTTTCTGCCATCCTGGTTGCCAGCCTGCCTCCGCCATGAACAAGAATTTTTTTTCCTTTCAGCGCTGCAAACTTTTTCAGAAAATCAGAAAGCCGTAATTCATCATCAATGATGTTTCCCCCGATTTTAACAACGTATAATATCTCTTTGTCCATCCTGTTTTGGCTTAGGTTGATTGTAAGATCCGGCTTAATACAGCCTGTGCAGCCCAAACCCGGTTTGAAGCCTGAAGGGTTACGATGCTGTTGGGTCCATCCAGGATTTCATCGCTCAGCTCAACATTCCGGCGCACGGGAAGGCAATGCATCACTTTGGCGTTATTGGTGCCGCGCAGCTTTTCATCCGTAATCATCCAACCCGGATCATTGCTGTAAATTCTTCCGTAATCGTGGAAGGTGCTCCAGTTCTTTACATATACAAAATCAGCATCCGCAAGGGCTTCTTCCTGGTTGTTTGTTATAGTGGCATTTTTTGTGAAGGTTGAATCAAGATCATAATCTTCCGGATGTGAAATCACAAAATCAGCTTTGCCCCATGCGTTCACCCACTGTGAAAAACTGTTTGCAACGCATTGCGGCAAAGCTTTTACATGCGGCGCCCAGGTAAGAACAACCCTGGGTCGGGTATTTTGTTTCATTATTTCGGTAATCGTTATCAGATCCGTAAGGCTTTGCAGCGGATGCAGCGTAGCGCTTTCAAGGCTTACTACCGGTATGCCGGCATAGCGGATAAACTGGTTTATGTAGAGCTCGCTGTAGTCATCCTCGCGGTTCTTCAGTGATGGAAAAGTTCGGATGCAGAGTATATCAAAATATTTACCCATAATGGGCGCTGCATCCTTAACATGTTCCACCGTATTTCCGCTCATGATGGCTTCTTCTTCAAACTCAAGCGTCCATCCTTCCTGGCCAACATTAAAAACAATGGCCTCCATTCCCAGGTTCTGCGCGGCAATCTGCGTACTTAAGCGGGTACGCATGCTTGGATTCAGGAACAGAAGTCCGATCCTTTTATTAAGGCCAAGCTGCCGGTTTTTATACGGGTCTTTTTTATATTCCAGAGCTTCCCTGATTAACTGGTCAATATCGGAAACATCAGATACAGAAATGAAGTTTCTCATGTAGTGGCTGCTTGTTTTAACTGGTTTTGAAGTTGATGAATTTCCGCTTTTAGTGCAGAAAGAAACTGGTCGGCCTCGGTTTTTTCTAGGCTGAGAGAAGGCAACAAACGGATGACATTTGGCCTGGCCTCACCAGTGAAGATTTTATGTTTAAACAAAAGATTTTTACGAAGATCTTTTAAATGCGCCGGTACATCAAAGCCTATCATAAGTCCCCGGCCCCGCACATTTTCAATCTCGGGGATTTTCGATAATTCATTCATCAGATATTCCCCGCGCACCCGCGCGTTTTCAATCAGGTTTTCCTTTTCCATCACCTCAAGAACCGCCAATGCTGCCGCGCAAGCCAGATGATTCCCGCCAAAGGTGGTACCAAGCATGGAATGTTTTGAAGCGATATGCGGGGCGATGATTATTGCGCCGATCGGAAACCCATTTCCCATGCCCTTTGCCATTGTATAGATATCAGCATTCACCTCCGCATGATCAGCCGAGAAAAATTTTCCCGATCTGCCATATCCGCATTGTACGCTATCGGCAATAAAAACAGCGCCATATTCAGTGCACAAGGCGCGGATCTTTTTCAGAAAAGCGTTTCCGGCTACCTGGATCCCGCCAACACCCTGAATTCCTTCAATGATAACAGAAGAAATTTCGGAACGATGGGTTACAAATGCCGTTTCAAGCGCCTGTTCATCATTAAAAGGAAGAAAGATGATTTTATCCGTTTCATTTACCGGCGCAACAATGGAGGGGTTATCGGTTGCTGCAACAGCCAGGGAAGTACGGCCATGAAATCCTTTCCTGAAAGCAATCACCTTTTTCCGGCCGTTATGGAATGATGCCAGCTTTAACGCATTTTCATTTGCTTCTGCTCCCGAGTTGCAAAGGAACAGCTGATAATCTTCTTTGCCGGAGATTTTTCCCAGTTTTTCCGCCAGTTGCTGCTGTAAAGGAATTTTGATAGAATTGGAATAGAATCCTACCTGATTTAACTGATCGGTAATTCGCTTCACATAATGCGGGTGTGTATGGCCGATAGAAATCACTGCATGACCACCGTACATATCCAGATATTTCGTGTCATTTTCATCCCATACATAGGAGCCGGCCGCCTTTACAATGGTAATATCATTGATGGGATATACATCAAATAGTTTCATTCAAGAGGAGTTTGTGGTGAAGACTTCCCTTTCGGCCCAGATAATTTACTTCACCGGTTAAAAATAATTGGCCTTCAGCTTAAGGCCGGTACGTTCTTCAATTCCGAACATAAGATTCATATTCTGTACCGCCTGTCCGGAAGCTCCTTTCAGCAGGTTATCTGTAATAGAATGAATAACGGCTTTGCTGCCCACTTTTTCAATCTGGATCAGGCATTTATTGGTATTAACCACCTGTTTCAGAAATACAGGCATCTCGCTGATATGAGTGAAGGCTGCATCGCGGTAATATTCGGCATATAAATTCTTCAACTCCTTTTCATCCAGCTCGCAGTCGATCAGTGAACTGATAAAAATACCTCTCGAAAAGTCGCCGCGCCAGGGAACAAAGTTTAACTCAATGGATGGTTCCTGCTGAAACTGCAGCAGCGACTCGCCAATCTCATTCAGGTGCTGATGAGTGAGCGTTTTGTATGCCTGGATATTATTACTTCGCCACGAAAAATGGGAAGTGGGTGAAAGCCCCTGGCCAGCGCCGGTTGATCCGGTAATGCCAGTGGTATATACATGTTTTAAAAGCCCGGCTTTTGCAAGGGGAAGAAGCCCCAGTTGAATGGCGGTGGCAAAACATCCGGGATTGGCGATATTCGCCGCCGAGCGGATTTTATCACGGTTTAACTCTGGTAGCCCGTATACAAAATTCCGGGTTCCGATAGATGACCGGGATGAAAGCCTGAAATCCTGTGAAAGATCTATGATGCGGATCTTGTCTGAAACAGGGTGTGCCTCCAGAAATTTTCGGGCATCGCCATGTCCAACACAAAGAAACAGCACATCAATATCATCATTCATTTCTTCACTGAACTTCAGATCGGTTTCGCCTAACAGATCAGAATGCACGTCATGAACATAATTTCCTGCATTGCTTTTACTGTGTATAAAAGAAATCTGAACCTGTGGGTGATTAATCAGCAACCGGATCAACTCGCCTCCGGTATACCCGGCGCCTCCAATAATTCCAACATTAAGGTTTTGCATTCGCATTCGCTTTTACCTGGTGATAGATCATGGTTTGATTGCCGAAAATTTTACTGAATCCACGAACGTCTTCACCCGTCCAGCCACTGTTCATTTCACCATATTTTCCAAAGCGGCTGCTCATCAGATCATAGGGAGATTCGATCCCTGTCACAACGAAACGGTAAGGCATGAGCTGAACAAATACATCTCCGGTAACATTGCGCTGCGAACTTTCGAGATAAGCCTCAATATCGCGCATTACAGGATCCAGAATCTGCCCTTCGTGTAACCAGTTTCCATAAAATTGCGCCAGCTGATCTTTCTGCGTAAGCTGCCATTTTGTTAACACATGTTTTTCAAGGGCGTGATGCGCTTTAAGTATTACCATTGGAGCTGCCGCTTCAAAACCAACCCGGCCTTTTATGCCGATAATGGTATCGCCAACATGAATATCTCTTCCGATACCGTAAGGGCCGGCAATCGTCTGAAGATACTGAATGGCTTCAGAAGGATGGTCAAAATGAGCATCATTTATTTTGCGGAGTTCTCCTTTTTCAAAACTTAGCTTTATTTCCTGTTCTCCGGATGAACTTACCTGCGTAGGCCAGGCTTCTTCGGGTAGCATTCCCCGTGAGGAAAGTGTTTCTTTGCCACCAACGCTTGTTCCCCATAAACCTTTATTGATCGAGTACATCGATTTTTCAAAGTTCATGGCCACATTTTTTTCTTTCAGATAGCTGATCTCCTGTTCCCGGCTTAGCTTCAGGTCCCTGATGGGGGTAAGGATTTCGGTGCCGGGAATCATTATGTTGAAGATCATGTCAAAACGAACCTGGTCGTTGCCGGCACCGGTGCTTCCGTGTGCAACGGCCACCGCGTTCAGGTCACGTACATGGTCGGCTATATGTAAAGCCTGGCTTAATCTTTCTGCGCTTACGCTTAAGGGATAGGTATTATTCTTAAGAATATTACCATAGATAAGATATTTTATAATGGAATCATAATAGGTTTTCACCGCATTTACCGTGGAATGTGATTTTACTCCCAGCGCGTAGGCGTGCTGCTCAATAAAATCCAGTTCTTCTTCCGTAAACCCGCCTGTATTTACAATGATGCTGTGAACCTCATAACCCAGATCTTCTGCCAGGTACTTTACGCAAAATGAAGTATCAAGCCCGCCGCTAAATCCAAGAACTACCTTTTTTTGACCCATGATTTATCTGTTTTAAACGTATGAACTCTTCACTATAAATTAAAAAAATAATGCAGGATGGATTTTGGTTTTCCTGCGCCCCCTTCCTTTTTCAAAAAAGGTTTCAGCAACTTCCATTGCTTAATGCGCATAAAGCGCTCGTACAGTTTGGAATGTTTCGTAAAATCTTCCTTTGTTTCTTCCGGCTCATAATGGTCTTTCGGATCGTACAACATTCCGGTGCAAAGACAGTTTTTACGATCCTTGCTCATCAGAATATCATAGTTCACACAGCTTTTGCAGCCGGCCCAGAAAGCTTCATCCTGTGTTAATTCGGAATAGGTAACCGGTTCATACCCCAGTTCAGAATTTATCTTCATTACTGCCAGACCGGTAGTAAGACCAAAAATTTTCGCTTCCGGATATTTCTTTCTGCTTAACTCAAAAATCTTTTTCTTGATCTGTTTGGCAAGCCCTCCTTTTCGGAATGCCGGCGCAACGATCAATCCGGAATTGGCAACATATTCGCCATGGCTCCAGGTTTCAATATAGCAGAAACCCGCCCAAATGCCTTCCTCGGAAAAAGCGATCACCGCTTTTCCTTCACGCATTTTCTGAGTGATGTACTCGGGCGTTCTTTTAGCGATACCGGTGCCCCGGGCCTGAGCGGAAGAAGCCATCTCTTCACATATGATGGTTGCAAATCCTTCATGGGATTGATTTGCAATGAGTACCTGAAATTTATTTTGCATTTATTGCTAGCTAAAAAATGGAAAAGGTCAGTGCAGTACACTGGATAATTGCCGACGAAGCCTTTGCGCTGCAAAAACTCCGGAAAAGGTTTACAAGCCTATGGGATGGGGTCTCAACGTCGTACCCTAACGGGGACAGTACGGCTAAAAAAAACTGTACCGGGAAGTACAGGGAAAAACCCACGCAACGTAGCGGCCACGGAAGCCACAAGAGCGATTAAAGAGGTAGGTTTTTTTTGCATTTCTAAATAGGTAAACTTGAGTTTAAATTTTTAACAGCACAAAGAAAGTACTTTTTTTAAAAGCATGGTCATTTTTATTGTGAAAATTGAGCCTGCTGAATGTTATTTATGTTTAACAAACAGTTGTAAGCGGTTTCGAAGGGAAAAAAGGCAGTTACCGGGCAGACATAAGTACCGAACGTACCGTATCGGCATTTCCCCAGCGGATAAGGTGACCGGCTTCGGGCAGATAGATGAATCGCGCTTCTTTCCCCTTTAGCATTTTTTCGGCAAAATGAATGTTTTCAGGGCGAATGATATAATCGCGGCCCCCCTGAATCACGGTAACCGGAATTTGAAGATCCTGCCATTCAGGGGCTAACTTTTGAAGTTCTTCCACATGTCCAAACTTTTCTTCAGTGGCATTACGCAGGTACCGGGGCAGAAACTGCATAATCAGCCCCGATTTCAGGTACCGGTGAAACCACCAGAACTTTTCAAGATCCGGGTCGATGGCCGGTGCCAGCATCACCAGATGATGAAATTTTTCAGGATACAAAAGCGCCATTTTTGCTGCAATGGGAGCACCGTACGAACTGCCTAAAACAATTCCGGTTTTAAAAGATTTGTTCAGGCGCAATGACTCATGAATGGCGGTTGCCTGCATCTCGATTGAATTGACGGCCGATTTGCGGTTTTTAAACGTTGATTTGTTATAACCCAAACGGTCAACCGCAATGAGGTGAAAAGATTTCTGAAGAATGGTGTCTTCTAACATGTTCCTGCTTCCGTACCAGGCGCCCGGAGCGCCATGGATCATGATCAGCGGCGGCAATGTATCCGCTCCCATGGTTGCGCAGAACAGCCGGACAGAATCATTTTCGATGTTAAAAAAAACCGGCCTGGCGGGTTTGTCGCTGTAGTAGTTTCGGATCTGTTTATCGGTCATCACCCAGCGGCGGAAACATCCGCTGCAAAGGATCAATACCAGTATGCAGATAAGGGTTCTGTTCATGGATACAAAATCACAGAATTTGAAGCATTTAGTGACCGGGGAATACATCTTACCCGGACAGCAATGATTTTCACATTTGCAAATTACCTTCCGTTTAAACGATGGATGCAGGAACGGAATGAATGGCGGTTCTCATTTCCCGGATCAGGGAAGGGTCTTTTTCAATCGCATTTCCGATAATGATGAGATCGGCGCCCGCTTTACAGTTCCGGTAAGCTTTCTCCGGATCGGTGATACCTCCTCCTACCAGCAAAGGAACAGCGATCTGTTCCGCCACTGCCTGAATCATCGATTCGGAAACAGCCCTTTTCGCTCCGCTGCCGGCATCCATGTAAATAAGTTTCATGCCAAGCATTTCGCCGGCCAGGGCTGTGCAGAGGGCAATCTCATTTTTATCGGCCGGAATGGGCAATGCATTGCTGATATAAGATACCGTTGTTGGAGCGCCGCCATCTATCACCATATAGCCGGTAGACAAAATTTCCAGTCCGCTTTGCTTCACGAAGGGCGCAGAAATAACATGCTGGCCAATCAGCAATTCGGGATTTCGGCTGGAGATCATGGAAAGATATAACAGCGCATCGGCGAATGGAGAAACCTGCGAAGGGCTGCCGGGGAACAGTAAAACCGGAATATTACAGTTTTTCCGGATTGTTTTTATAACCTCATCAAGCTGATTGCTTACCACCAGGCTTCCGCCTACAAATAAATAATCAACTCCTGCTTCAAGGGCCAGAGCGCAAAGGTTGCCAACTTCAGAAATTTTTATTTTATCGGGATCAATAAGAACGGCAAATGACTTTTGGCCATTCGCTTTTTTCTGAACCAGCGACTGATAAATGCTCAAACTCATGCATTGACTTTTGGTCTGCTGCAAAAATGCGGAAAGTTTGCGAATAAATGCGGATGGCTTTCAATCCATTGCTGCCCCCTTAGATCAATAACAGCGGTTTATAGTAACTGAAATATTCACAAGCCCGTACCGGAATACCCGGAATCTGTGCTTTATCGCAAATAAACCGCCAGTTGCCAGATATGATTATTAGCGAAGGCTTTATTTCGGCCGCTGATATATTGATTCATATAGCCGGTTTCAAGATCGAGATTGGATTTGATCCGGTAACCAACAGCCAGGTATAAACGATTTTGGTCGAATGTTTTCCCGTTTACCGGGCCTTTGTCGCCAAAATTCAAAAAGACTTCATTCTGCAAAGCGCCGAAAACACCCTTTGAGAAATTCTTTTCTCCACTGAAAGGCAGTAAAGCCCGGGTAAAATATCGAAATCTGTTCGAGAAACTGGTTCCGGTTGTTTTAAGCTCACTTCCCGAAAGCTCCGAGATCGGCAGGAAGCGTTGTTCGAGCCGGAATCGCTGTTGAACCGGCAGAAATCCAAGATTGTGATTCACCATTAACTGTTCCCATAACCTGTTTTCGATAGGCATTCCGCTAATATTTTCGACAACCCTCCGGTTGGAGATAAATGCATAGCCGGCCGTTGCGATAAGATTGTTTTTTAGTTTGTAATTTATTCCCGTTCGAATCAGGAAGGTCTGGACATGCTCCAATTGGTCGGAGCTCCGCAACTGCGCATCCAAATGAATGCTTGTTTTATTGTTTATGCTCAACGTATTAAAGGAACCCAGCCATCCGGAAAATGAGGTTTGTGCCCGGGAATCGACTGCAGTATGGAGAAAAATAATGGATATAAAAACGGCGCTTATACATCTCATGCAGGCAAAAATATGCATGCACCCGTCAATACCATTCTATCCGGCCTTAATTAATCATAAAATTTCTCCGGAGCGGCAGATCCTTTCCCTTAAAGCCGGTTCCAGTGCGGGAATAGCTCATTTCCATAGCTTACGCATTTTCAGCCACCCGGCCAAA
>JAEZAY010000343.1 GCA_023427575.1 Bacteroidota bacterium
AAATTCGAAGGCCATTCCCGATCCAATGGTGTTGGCTGAAAAACCCAGGGCCCGCTGTGCTTTCCGGAAAAGCGTATTATTGATCTCTTCGGTAATTCCGTCGAGAACGGCAATGCTGGTATTGTCATTTTTAGCGATCCGGTGCAACTGTACTGCCCTGAAACCCTGCTGATATGCATCATTCAGCTTTTCAAGCGCATCAGGCAGTAAAATATTATCGGCGTCCAGGATCAGCGCCAGTTCGTATTGAGAACCTGGGATCGTATTCAGCAGAAAATTCAGCGACCGGGCTTTGGATCCTATTTCAAAACGAACTTCAAATACATTAACATCCAGGGTTTGCAGCTCGCGAATCGTGTCTGACTGAAGTTGGTCGGCGGCTATAAAAACATCATATAAATGTCGCGGGTAATTATGGTTTGCCGCCATCCGGGCGGTATTTATTATAACAGAATCTTCGCGATAGGCCGGAATCAGGATCGCGATCCGGGCTTTTATTTGATTTGTTGAATATTTTTTAGATCTCCGCAATGATGATATCAGAGCCAGAATAAAAAAATACCCGGTGATTAAGCCGGTATAAATTAAAATAAGAAGAAAAAATATCTGGAGAATGGATTGAGCCATTACATATAGGCAGTTTTAGTTCCGGCAAACCACCGGATTATACAATTG
This sequence comes from Bacteroidota bacterium, assembly GCA_023427575.1. Classification (GTDB taxonomy): domain Bacteria; phylum Bacteroidota; class Bacteroidia; order Chitinophagales; family Chitinophagaceae; genus Flavitalea. The sequence goes on from JAEZAY010000343.1 coordinate 676, forward strand.
AGCGACTGGAAGAATGCAAATTCCAGAGGATCCCTTTCACAAAACTTCGAAACGTCTTCATGCTGCCTCCTGCAAAATAAGTGATTATACTTTTAGGTATGGTGAAAATTGTGAAAAAACAAAGGAATACCATCCATTGAAAAAAGCCGGCCTGGCGCCGCATCAGCAGGATCCGGTTCCGCGTCATGTAATACGTTTGGAGCGGAGTTTTATTGCCAACACTCGAGGATCCCTTATGGTATATAAATGCCGAACCCTGAAACCAGATCTTATAGCCCAGCTTCCGGATTCGCAGGTTCAGATCCCATTCTTCATAATAAAGAAAAAACTTTTCCGGAAATCCTCCGGTTTCGTCCAGAACCCTGGCCCTGATTAACATGGCACAGCCATGTGCGCCAGATGTTTCTTCCGCTGAATTGTACTGGCCAAGGTCTTTTTCCAGATAACCCCGGGCGGAGGTTCGCCCTGTATACATATTGAATGGGTTAAAACCCGCATATTCGATCTGATCCGGCCGATCGTAAAAAAGGATTTTCGGCGAAACCGCTGCTATTTCATTACTTTTTAGCATAGGCTCCAGCAATAGCTCCAGGATTCCGGCACTCAGAACAGTATCGTTGTTAACAATAAAAAGATACTCGCCTTTTGCCGCCCGGATCCCGAGGTTGTTTCCCCCGGAAAAGCCCAGGTTTTTTTCGCTCCGGATAAAGCGGGTATGGGGATAATCGCCGGCTGAAATTGCCGGCCCCGGTTCCTGATCCGAGTTCATATCACATACTATAATCTCATAGTTCGGATAGCTGAGCTGCCGGGAAGATTCTAGAAAAGCAATGGTATCCGCAGTGCGGTTATAGTTGAGTGTGATTAAAGATATCAGGGGCTTTGCCGGATCATTCATAAAAAAAATTGCAATCTCCAGAAAGGGAGATTGCAATGTATAAAAATTCGGAATGGTATCTTAACTGTTGGTCTTCTGAATAATGGCTGAAGGGGTGTTTGCCATAATCCAGAGATCGTAAAAGAAATTGGATTTATTAGCATAATCGATATCAAGGGTAATTCTTTCTTCTACTGACATTTTCGACTGGCCTCTTTTTTTGATCTGCCAGAGACCCGTGATTCCTGCCGGAGCCAGAAAACGTTTAGCCCACTCATCGGTTGTAAGGGAAGCCGCCTCATACAGCGGTAAAGGTCTGTTGCCTACCAGCGACATGTCACCTTTCAGCACATTGAAGAGCTGAGGCAGTTCGTCGAGACTGGTTTTGCGCAGAAAGGCGCCCAGCCTTGTCACAACCCGGGGGTCATCGCAAATCTTCATAAATACCGGTCCGTTGGGGCTGATCCGTCTATATTGATTCAGATGTGAAAATTCACCAATTTGTTTATCGGCGCCTTCGACCATTGTTCTGAATTTATAGAAATCGAAGATCTTATAACCTCTGCCCGCTCTTTTGGAAATATAGAAAATGGGCCCTTTAGCTTCCAGTTTCAGCGCCAGCCCAACCAGCAAAAACACCGGGCTCAGAATAGCAATCAGGGTTGCCGAAACCAGGATATCAAACAAACGTTTGATCATGGCCGGAAAGCTGAAATATACCGGAGTACTGGTTTCAATAGTTGGCGTAGGGTTCTTTTTTACCTTTTTCCAGAAGTTTACCTTGGTAACAAGCTGTGACCTGGAGTAACCTTTCAGGAAAACGATATCATCGATAAACCGCAATGAACGCAATTTGCTGAGTTCCTCTACGCTGATATTGGTTGCGTCAACGATCAGGGGAACTTCATTAAAACGAATATCGGCAGCTAAAAATTTATGCAGTTCTTTCAGGCCTTCTATGCCAAGAACCGCTTCCGTAAAGATGATATCGGGGCGGGTACCTGCCTGATCCGATAGTCTTTTAAGCATGGAACGGGCATGATCATAGTTTTCGGCGCCATATCCGCTTTCGAAACTGTTAATAAGAATATGAATATTACCGGTTTTTTTGCCGATAAAGAAAAACTGGGGCTTTTTTGCGACTGCAGCCGTTTCCTTCTGGTTTGGGACCGAGTAGTGGCGGTAACTTCGCTGGAGATTTTTTTCCTGGGGTAAAATTGTAAGTTCCATAAAGTAAGGTTTGCGTTACACTTTCAGTGGTTGGATTAATTAAGCGGAGCAGTATATGCTCGTTTTACTTTTGGGTTTTCACAGATAGTGTCAACGGCATCCATTAACTCAATTGGATTAAAAGGCTTATTAAAAGAATACGAAATCCCGTATTCAAAACATTTTGCCATCGTTTCGCCTTTGTCGAGCGAAGAAAGTACAATGATTGGAATACCACTATATAAACCGCTGGATGATAACTGTTCAATCAGTTCCCAGTTATTCATGTCTGGAAGCTGGGCATCTGCGATAATTAAATCAGGCAAATTTCGCTGTGATAACCAATACATAGCTGAACATCCGTCGGGAGCAGTTACTACCTGGTAGTCTTTACTCAAAACAGTTTGCAGCAAAAACCGGATAGCTTTACTGTCATCAATCGCGAGTATTTTCTTTTTCATCAGTTGGGAAAAAATTACGTTTTATAAAAATTCGCAATTTTTCAAAGACATGCATTTGGAGGCTCACACAGGTATTGGAACAGACTATTAGAAAATAACGTGCCTAATTTTACCAGTATGGCTTTTCGGATGCAAAAGTGGATTTCCTGAAAGCTCAGAAAGCGGCAATTTCACGAGGATTTGTGGTGAGTATAAGCTATTAATCGGGGTCTTAACCGGTGTTTCGAGGGTTGGATACCGTTTACTTTTCAGTTTTAACGAGGAGTAAAAGTAGTAAGATTATCTTAGAAACCAAATTATCCTCTATTAAAATTTTGTCGTCATAATTCCTATTTCGGGAACGCTGACGCAGAATTTTCCCGTTTTGCCTTCTCCCAGATCACGGTTTGGGTATTTGTTATAAACCGGTAGAAACCAACGAAAACCGAGAAATTCATAAACACAAAATAAAAGGCGATCGTGAAGATCCGGGGTGTTTTCCGTTTGCTTCGCAACAGCCATCCTATAAGTGCAACTATATAAAAGAGGGTTTGCAGAAAAAGGAAAATTTCGTAAAAAATACCTGATGCTTTAGCCACCAGCCAGATATTGGTGAGGTAGAGGAAAACCAGCGCCAGGGGGGTGATGGTCCAGCGAAGGATCCGGTGTGAAATGAACTGAAAGGAAAGGGCGGGAAATTTAAAGATATTAAATAAGGGCCGGAGCATGCCCATTGCCTGGAAAGCGCCCGCGGAAATCCGGATTTTCCGTTTCATCTCTTCTCCTACCGTTGCTGAACCGGTTTCGGTAGCCCAGGCTTCGGGTTCGTAACGAACCGTATAACCTTTCAGACATAATCGCAGCGATTGCACAAAATCTTCAATTATCGTGTTTTCGGGTAAATGCTCATATAAATTCCGGCGGATTGAAAAGATCTCGCCGGCAGCACCCATGGTTGAGTAAAAACGGGAATCCTCCTTTTTAAGAAAGGATTCGTACTGCCAGTAGATTCCTTCTCCTTTGGCAGCGGTTCCGGCATCCACAGCTTTTACCAGCTTTTCACCGGCCACGCCGCCAACCTGTTTATCATAATAATGGCGCGTTATCTTCCGGACTGCCGCGGGGTTTAAAAAAGTATTGGCATCGGAAAAAATCAAAATCTCCCCCGTTGAAGCACTAACCGCCCGGTTTGATGCCGCCACTTTTCCCCTGCGCTTAGGTTCGTGCAGGTGAATGATGGAAGGATACCTGCTTAAGATCCGGGCAGTTCCATCGGTAGACCCATCGGTAATGAAAATTATTTCCATCCGGTTTTGCGGATAATCGAGTTCCAGGATATTGCGGATCTTTTCCTCCAGCCAGGCTTCTTCATTATAAGCGGGCACAATGATGGTCACCGTAGGAGTATAGTTCAGGGGCTCTGGCGGCTGTTTCTTTCTTTTTACAGCATTGAGAATTTTCAGCAGTATGCCGTATCCGAGATATGTATAGAAAATGATAACCAGGCAGGCAAAAAAGAAAATTTCGATCATCTTTTAGTTTGTTCAACAGCAATTTCCACTTTATAACGGTGCAATATTACCGTTTTGTAAAGCCCTTTCAGGGTTTCTGAGTGAAAGGCCGGAGCTGTCAAAGATAAATTCCAAAATATTTCGCTTCTTCAAAAATATTACTACTTTTACCGCCACTATCCGGTCTTCTATCTCCATTATCCCTTCAAAAACGTAGTGCTGTAACCTCATTATTCTTCGAAAACCACTAGCTGTGCATATTTACACATATGCTCTTCCATTGAATGAAGCCTGTTTCATCAAATATCCCTATGATTGGCCCGCCTAAGGCTTATGTTCAAACAAAACCTCGTTTATAATCGGTATAAAATGAAGAGATCGTTACTTCTTACGACCCTTAGTGTATTATTTGCACTGAACTTTGCTATTTCACAATCCGTTTTTGATCCCAACGACCCGATTGTGCGCTATCAGCCCAATGCCACCCTTGGATCCGCCGGCAAACCCGATCCGGAGATTCTGGGCCTTCAGAAATGGGTGGCCACCAAAACAACCGGTGTGGATGAAAGCTGGGCCAATAATTTCAAGGCTTATTATCTGAACGTTGGACCCAGAAGAATGGCTTTCCGGGTTCGCTTTCCACGCACCTGGAGTGATCCGGCCAATGCCAACCGAAAGTATCCGGCCTTATTGTTTTTTCACGGCGCCGGTGAATTTGGATGTGAAAGTAACAATGGCCTATATAATAATGAAAAGCATCTGCTGTATGGTGCCAGAACCTTTAACAACCGGGTTAATATCGGGCAGTTCGACGGGTTCCTGGTTTTCCCGATGAAACAGTCTCCCGATTGCTGGGGAACCTGGCCAAACGGAGCAGCCGACGATTACCGGATCATCAACGATATCATGGACTCTCTCGCCCGTGATGTTCGCTTAGATCTGGACCGGGTGATAACGACGGGTTTGTCGGCCGGCGGTTTCGCGGCGTTTAACCATGCTGCTAACTGGCCCGAGCGGGTTGCAAAACTCACCCCTGCAGCCGCCAGTTATCTGAGCGGTAATTTTACCCAGTTTATTCATATTCCCATTTGGTTCGCAACCGGAGGAAAAGATACGAACCCTTCTCCCGCCTCTGCCGAATTAACTAACCGCCGCGTGATTGATGCGGGCGGCGATATAAAATACACCCAATACCCCAATCTCGGTCACTCGGTATGGAATGAACTTTGGGCCGAATC
>JAEZAY010000368.1 GCA_023427575.1 Bacteroidota bacterium
TAAAGCTGGAAGACAGCAAACTGATCATAACAGCCGTTATCATTCAACTGGTAGCCATTGCCGGAGCCGTCGGCATGTCGCGCTTATCGGAACGGTATGGAAATATCCGGATCTTATTGTTAACGGTGATGCTTTGGATAGGCGTTAGCATCGCAGGCTATTTTATCACAACGGAAATGCATTTTTATATTCTTGCCTCATTGGTTGGGCTCGTTATGGGCGGAATTCAGTCGCTGAGCCGATCAACCTATTCAAAGCTGATGCCCGAAACAAAAGATACCGCTTCCTTTTTTAGTTTTTATGATGTTACCGAAAAGATGGCGATCGTGGTGGGACTTTTATGTTTTGGAATCATCGAAGGGATAACCGGAAACATGCGTAATTCAATCCTGGCCCTTGTCGTATTTTTCATCCTGGGTTTGATCTGGCTTCTGCTAACTGCGGCCAAACAAACCCGTTCTTTTGTGCGAATAAAAACAGTGCAATGAATCTGTATACAATCAATACGGGAAATTTTAAACTCGATGGCGGGGCCATGTACGGAGTGGTTCCAAAAAGCATCTGGAATAAACTCAATCCGGCAGATGAAAACAATCTATGCAGTTGGGCAATGCGTTGCCTGCTGATTGAAGACGAAGGGAGGCTGATCCTGATAGACAATGGGATCGGCGACAAACAAGACGAGCGATTTTTACGTCATTACCATTTGCATGGCAATGATAGTCTGGATAAATCACTGGCAAAACACGGTTTCGACCGATTTGATATCACAGATGTATTCCTTACTCATTTGCATTTTGATCATTGTGGGGGAAGTATAAAAAGAGAAGGTGATAAGCTGGTACCTGCTTTTCCCAATGCCATTTACTGGAGCAATGAACAACACTGGAAATGGGCCACTGAACCGAATGCCAGAGAAAAAGCTTCTTTTTTAAAAGAGAATATCCTGCCCATTCAGGAAAGTGGTCAGTTGCAATTTGTAAAAACCGCCGAAGCACAGGCATTCACCCCTTCGGTAAAGATCCGCTTTGCTTACGGTCATACCGACGCCATGATGTTGCCGACGATTTCATACAAAGGCAGAACAATGGTTTATATGGCCGATCTACTCCCTTCGATCTCGCATATTCCAATTCCCTATGTTATGGCTTACGATATGTTCCCATTAAAGACTTTGGAAGAAAAAGCCCGGTTTCTTGAGGAAGCAATCCGTGAGGATTATATTCTTTATTTCGAACACGATACCAGAACCGAATGTTGCACCTTGCAGCAAACGGAAAAAGGTATTCGTGAAGCCGAGCGATTTGCCTTAGATGAATGGCAGTTTTGATCGGATCGATTTCTACAATTTGCCCATAGCGGGATCGTAAATTCGGAACCAACCTCTTTTAACGAACGCTGATCAGGGAAGATAAGCGGTATCTCAGATTTCGGTGCGTAAGAAGGTCCACTTTAATGCTTCCTACACTGATCGGACTTTCGATGCGAACCGGAATATGATTAGGATCATCAGAAACCCATACGGTCATCTTTTCCCCACCGTCAAAAATACTTCCTTTGATCAGCAGCGGTTTGAACTTAATGGCTCTGAACTTTCCATATTTTGTTTTTACAGTTTCCTTACCCATATAACGGATATACATACTGTAAATTTCGTTATCGAGGAACAGTGAAAACGGAATCCGGTCTCCGGGCTTATAACTATCAAAATTTATATTCCGCATATAATACAGCGAACTGATAATATCCTGAACACAGGTTGGCACTTTATACACGCCATCGTTGGTAACGGCCGTATTTGTAACCTTGTTAAAAGTTACATTTTCATACTTCTTATAGCCGCCCTCGTTGATGTTACGGATAAATTTATAAGGCTGAAAGGTAGCGGTATCAATAAAAGATTCATACCGGTCGCGCACCTTAAAAAAATTGTCGTAAAAACTATAGGTTTTCCCCTCTCCTACGATATGATATACCGGTTTATTGTTCAGTCTTTCCAGGGAAGATGTAAAAGTCGCTTCACCGGCACCGATATAGGCGCCAGCAACGCTGTAAAAAACCTTATAGGTGAGTTGTTCCCCGGCGTGAAAAGCAGTATTATAGATATTACAAAATCCATCAGCCGCCCTGATGGGAAAGCTGAATGCCATGAATAAAAAAAGTATAATCGGTTTAAATATTGCCATGAATACTGGATGCTTTTAAATGTTCAACTTTCAGATTCCGGCTTTCTGAAAAATTTCAATCCTAAAATTAACAAACTCCCTATCAAGGCCGGAATTACTAAATTAATAAACCAAATCGCAAGGGAGCTGGTTAGTATACCAACGGTATTGGGGCTAAATAACCGGACAAGCTCAACACTTGCTTTCCACCGGATCCCCAATTCGGTTATTAAAGCGATGGATGGAATTGCGGCAAGAATCAGAAAAGTGACCCCCACCGACCAAAATGTTTCCAGCCAGCTGATTTTTACATCGAATACCTGGAAAATCAGGTAATACTGTAAAATAAAAACCAGGTATCTGCCGCCACTTAAAGACAGGATCCTTAATAGTATAGTTGCGTTAAAACTATCTAAAACCCTGATATACGGAGCGATCTTCCGCAGCTGCTTCACCGAGCTCATCCATTTTCCTACCACCCGGATCTTAAAAAAAAGAACTGTTAAGATTATCAGGGCTGCAATGGCCAGAACCGTTAACACCTGAAACAGGGATCCCGGGATCACGCCATTACGATTTGCCACAACCCAATAAACAGATATAACTCCTATCAATCCTCCTGCCAGCGTTATCAAAAGCTGGGCAATGCTGCAAACAATTGTGATGGCAATGGATTTCAGCCGGCTTCCGCTTTTCAGATATAGAATCCGACCAATGTATTCCCCCATCCGGTTTGGGGTAAAAAAACCCATGGTTGTACCGGTGAAGATTGCTTTAAACGACTGTTTGAAGGAAATCGTGTATGAAGGTTTAAGCGCCACCTGCCATTTCCGGGCTTCAATTCCCCAGTTGATAAACATGAGAGCGATAATCAGGGCAAAAACCAGCAGGTTTTCGCCGGTAAATGCATTTCCGATTTTTGCTATAGATTCTTTCCAGTTTTCCTGACGCTGCAACTGAGTGGTAATGGAGTAGATCAGAACGCAAAACACCAGTGGGCCTACCACATAATTCAGGATTATTTTGATATTTTTGTTCAGTGTCAGCAAAAACTTGCACAAATTAACTGAATACTCCCTCTTTGCAAAAGCCACCGAAAATAATCCTGGGTATAGATCCCGGTACCGTACTAATGGGTTACAGCGTTATTGAGATCAATAATTCGGTGATTAGCATGCGTGAAATGAATGTATTGAAGTTGCAGGGAAAAGGCGATAATTATAAAAGGCTTGAACATATCTATCACAAAATCTCCGAACTTATTGTTGAATTCAAGCCTCAGTATTTTGCAATCGAAGCGCCTTTCTTTGGCAAAAATGTGCAGAGCATGCTGAAACTGGGTCGGGCCCAGGGCGTTGCCATCGCTGCTGCCATGGCTGCCGGCCTGGAAGTTTGCGAGTACTCACCCCGTAAAATAAAACAATCCATAACCGGAAACGGAAATGCCGACAAGGAACAGGTATGGAAGATTTTGCAAACCATTCTTTCGATCCGGGATAAGGAATTGCCATATTTTGATGCTTCCGATGCCCTCGCCGTTGCCGTTTGCCATCATTTCCAGGATAAACCCGGAATGCCGGCTACCGGAAAACGCCTGAATGGATGGGCGGATTTTGTGGCAAAAAATCCAAATAAACTGGTAAAAAGAGTCTGAGGTTATAGCAGCCTTAGCTAGACTGGTTCAACTTTTCCACAATCTTTTGTTGCGTTTTTAAGAACTCTTCCTTAGTGAAAGATCGTTTCGGTTTCGAAAAGTTCAAATCATCAATCGAATTGATCGGAACCAGGTGCATGTGGGCATGTGGAACTTCAAGGCCTACCACGGAAATGCCTACCCGGTTACAGTCGAACACTTCCTCCATTGCCCGGGCAATGGGGCGGGCAAATACCAGCATTTTCGAAAGCAGCTCATCGGGAAGATCAAAAAACCGGTCAATCTCCAGCCGGGGGATAACCAACAGATGGCCTTCCGTTAACGGATGAATGTCCAGAAAAGCAAAGAAATTTTCATCCTCGGCAATTTTATAAGAGCTGATTTCGCCGGCGATTATTTTTGAAAATATGCTCATACCTCCAAAGTATTTTGAATGAATATAATGATATACCGATTTCCAGTTACGCACATCATTTTGTATGAACACCAAATCTAATGGAAAAAAAAGACCGGATCGCTCCGGTCCCGATATAGATTATCCGATTTTTATTAAACGGTAATGCCTTCCACTTTCAACTGCACGATTCCGGCCGGTACAGAAACCTCCGCTACATCGCCAACTACCTTTCCCATCAGGCCCTGACCAATGGGTGAAGTGATTGAAATCTTTCCTGCCTTCAGATCCGCTTCCTTTTCCGAAACAATCTGGTAGGTCATCACCTTTTTTGTTTTCAGGTTGGTTATCGTAACTTTTGTCAGGATTGAAACCTTGCTGGTATCAACATTTTCCGCATCCAGAATCCGGGCATTCGCCAGATCGCTTTCGTGTTTTTTTATTTTCGCCTCCAGAATTCCCTGGTTTTCTTTTGCGGCATCGTATTCGGCATTTTCCTTCAAATCGCCTTTTTCACGGGCTTCAGCAATAGCCCTGGCCGCTGCCGGACGATCAACCGTACGCATCCGGTGCAATTCCTCTTTCATCTGCTCCAGTGTTTCCTTGGAAACGTAGAGAATATCAGTCATATGACCTCCTTCAATTTTTTTTCAGAAAAGGTTTTTTCTTTCGGTTACACAAAAAAAAGAACAACGCCTCAGGCCCTTGCTGAGGCGTTGCAATATTTTATTTACGCCGGCAAAAATAAGGTTTTTCTCTTTAAAAAACAGAAAAACCGGCGCTAGAGGGCCAACTTCTGCAGAACCACATCGGCCATTTTATAGAAGGCTTCATGCGAATAACCGGCGATATGCGGGGTGATCAGCACGTTGGGCATGGAAAGTAACGTTTCCATCTGCCATTTTTCCCCTGCCGACCAGGTTTCGATTCGCTCATTTTCAAGCACATCAAGTGCTGCACCGGAGATCCGCCCTTCTTTCAGGGCTCCGATCACCGCTTCTGTATCATGCACTTTACCCCTCGATGTATTTAAAAAAACCGGCTTACGTTGCAGCGATTCAAAAAAAGTTTTGTTGGCGAAATGAAAAGTTTCAGTAGTTAAGGGAAGATGCAAACTGATTACATCGGCATAGCGGCAAACCTGCTCCAGACTTGCCTCTTTCACAGATCCCGCCCCAAACCCATACCGGTATTTATCATACGCAAGCACCGTTACATTAAAAGCGGCCAGTAGTTTTGAAAAAGCTTCCCCCGTATTTCCAAAGCCGATGATGCCAACGGTTTTTCCACTCAGTTCTATCCCCCGGTTCGCATCGCGAATCCATTTCCCTGATGCGATTTCGGCGCGGCTACTGCTGATTTTATTAAGAAGGTTTAAAACAAAACCCAGGGCGTGTTCAGCCACTGCATTCCGGTTTCCTTCCGGGCTGCTGACACATAAAATCCCTTTTTTTTCTGCATAGGGAACATCAATCAGTTCCATTCCCGAACCCAGCCTGCCGATCCATTTCAGTTTTACTGCCTTTTCAAGAATTGGCTGATCGATCTTAAGCCTGGTGGTAACGATTAATCCATCGGCCTCGCCGATAATGGATCCCAGTTCATCGTATGTAATGGCAGGAAGATAATGGACCTGGTATTTCTTTCGTTCCAGTTCTGTAATGAGATGATCGTGCACCTTCGCGGTTATAATCGCCACCCGCTTTTCTTCCTTAAGCGTCAAATTCGTTTGATCCATAACGTTATTTCATTTCTTATTTCATTCTCCAGGTCAGTTGGGCAAATTGAGCTACCGATAATTGCTCTGCTCTTTTACCAAATACCGGGTCTTCCAGTTCCGATTCATCAAACAGTGAGCGGACGGCATTTCGCAGGGTTTTACGGCGTTGGTTAAACGCTGTTTTTACCAATACAAAAAGCGCACGTTCCGATTTTATATCAGCAGTTTGTTCCCGGGGCAGGAAGCGGATTACAGCACTCTTAACTTTTGGCGGCGGCCTGAATGCGGCTGGCTCTACTTCAAATAAATATTCAGTATTAAAAAAAGCCTGGACCAGAACACTGGTTACACCATACACTTTAGACCCTTCGGGGGCTACAATCCGTTCGGCCACTTCTTTCTGAAACATCCCGATCATACATTCCACCTCATTTCTCCATTCCAGCACTCTAAATACAATTTGAGTGGAGATATTATAGGGAAAATTTCCCACCAGAGTAAAAGGAAGATCGAAGGGTTTTTTCGTTTCCAGGATGCTTTCATGTACGATCCTGCCTTTCAAAGCCGGGTAATTTTTTTCAAGCCAGCCTACTTTTTCCGCGTCAAGTTCAACGCATTTTAAATCAACTTCCTTCAGTTGCAAGAGATATTTGGTGAGAGCACCGCCTCCCGGACCTACTTCTACCAGTCTTTGAACCGGATTTTCCCGCAGATAAGAAAGAATCCGTTGCGATACGGATTCATCGACCAGGAAATGCTGGCCCAGCGATTTTTTTAAGGTGTAGTCCATTGAAGCAAAAATACGGGAAAGCGGGATTCGGCTTTTTTTGGACAGCGGGGAAAAAGCAGGGAACAATCGTAATACCAAAACCTGAAATCTATCACAATGAAAAATTAGCCGGAATTCCAACCCGGTTCAGGCTTAGCTTAACAACTGCGTTAGAGTGGGCAAAACTGGATTCATGCGATTATTCCTATTTTCGCTGATATTTAAATAGAATGTTGAATACACAAAATAAGCCCGTAATAGGTTTTACAACCGGCGATCTGAACGGAATTGGAATGGAGCTAATCATCAAGAGCTTTTCCGATAACCGCTTACTGGAAGTTTGCACCCCGGTCATCTTTGGCTCTTCCAAACTGATTAACTTTTATAAAAAGCAATCTTCTGAATCGCCTTTCAACTACCAGATTCTGAAAGATCTGAACCGGATCGCGCACCGGCAAATCAATGTGTACAATTGCTGGGAAGAGGATGTTGTGATAAATCCCGGGCAGCTAACTGAAGCCGGCGGCAGCTATGCAATCAAATCACTGGTTGCAGCAGTTGCTGCACTGAAGAACCGCCAGATAGAAGGGTTGGTAACCGCTCCCATCCATAAAAAAAACACCCATTCCGAAGATTTTAATTTTACCGGCCACACGCCTTATCTGAAGTCGGAGTTTAATGTCCGGGATGTGCTGATGTTAATGGTGTCGCCGGGAATGCGGGTAGGGTTGATTTCCGAACATATCCCGGTGAAGGAGGTACATACGGCGGTAACCAGGGAAAATATCCTGTCAAAGCTTCAGATCCTGAATCAGACTTTAATAAAAGATTTTGGCATTGATAAGCCGCGCATTGCCGTATTGGGACTAAATCCGCATTCGGGCGATGAAGGGCTGATCGGAAATGAAGAAGAAACGATAATTAAGCCCGCCATTAAGGAAGCCCGGAATACCATGATCGTAACAGGACCTTTTCCGGCGGATGGTTTTTTCGCGAGAAACCTGCAGCAATCGGTGGATGCGGTGCTGGCAATGTATCACGATCAGGGTCTTGTTCCTTTTAAATCGCTGAGTGCCGGCAGTGGAGTTAATTATACCGCCGGACTTCCTGCCATCAGAACCTCGCCGGATCATGGCACTGCCTTCGATATTGCGGGGAAAAATAAAGCCGACCATTCTTCCTTCTTACAGTCAATCTATGAATGTGTTGATATCATCCGCCAGCGCGCTTTCTATATTCAGAACCGTCGAAACCCGCTGAAAAAGATCACCTCCGTTATCCTTGCCAATGCAGTGGATGAAAAGATTGAGGAGAGTGGAGAAGAAGGGTAGCAAATCGTTTGCCTTGCGGAACTGAAAATCATTAGTGTCCGGTTAAATGTATTAGTGGGCCTCGGAAGAAATCCGTTAAGAAAATTGAAACGGACGGCAGTGATAATGTGATAATATGATAATGTGCAAATGTGCAAATCTAAAACGGACGGACGTGGAGACTCCCGACTCCAGACTCGGAGTTAATTCTTTAGCTGTGACTTGTTTTTATTTAGCCGGAAGTTTCAATTTTTAGGATTTGTTCCGGAGCCCGATTTTTTTGCTCCACTTTTTTTCAAAAAAAAAGTGGAACCGGTTATTTACAATGACTGCTCCTAATTACTATTAATGCGGGTTTTAGGCAAATAGCAAGTTATTGTCCGGACACTAGTGAACTGAGAATTTGCAAATTTAAAACGAAGGATTAGGGTAGGATTTTCTTACCCCAGGTTCATAATCTCCTTTTTTAATGTATACAAAAAGGTTGCCTCAACAAAAGCTGAAGCAACCTTTTTGTTTTAATGTTATGGCATTTGCGGAATGCTAATGCTGAATGACAATGGTTTTATTTGTTACAAAACCGGCGGTAACTATCCGCAGATTATAGATTCCCTTCCGGATATTTTCCAGTCCTTTTAAATTAAAGCTGCTATATCCTTTCGAGAGTGATTGCTTTTGCGTGAGTACGGTCTTCCCACTTGCATCCGACAATATGATTGTAGCAATCGATTCCTTATCCAGCGTTAGTGCTATGTTTAAGAAATGGGATGCCGGATTGGGTGATACGGAAATCTCCGCGGTTTTTGTGCGCGAAACCAGAACATAACGGCTATAGGCAGCCGTATTGCCCTTGTTCACGATCCGGATCCGGTAATAAACGGCATTTCCGCTTATTCCTGCGATATCATCCTTATACGTGTAAGTCGCACCCGATCCGCTTGCTTCTGTGATCCCAAGGCTGAAAAAATCTTTTCCGTTTACACTTCTTTCAACCTCATAGTACATGGTGTTTGCTTCATAAGTAGAACTCCATTCCAACATTACCATTTCGCCTGTCCGGCTGGCCTTCAAATCAAAAGTATTGCTGACAAGAACCTGACAGTGTTCAAAAACCGTAATGGTTTTCGATACGCAGGATGTTATATTACAATCGCCCTCGGCCCGTACGTAATAGGTGGTGGTTTCGGTAGGGCTCACTACGATGCTGGAACCGGTTCCTATGGGAACTCCGCCGCAGGCCGAGCTGTACCAGTTCCAGTTTGCATTGGTACCCAGACTGCCTCCATGAACGGTGAGCGTAAAGTTATCGCCGGGGCATATTTGCATTTTGTCGGAGCTTATGGAATCGGCGGCCACCGAGATCTGTTTCGCATTTAACAGATATGGCACGGAACTATACCGGCAATTCGGTGAGTTAATATTACCAGCCGCCGCCACCAGCACCCGGTAGTGTTTGCCGGCATCTGTGTTGGTAACAGGATTAATGGTATACGCAGACGCAGTGGCCAGCGGAATATTGGCCCAGGTAACTCCATCCGTGCTCACCTGCCACTGATACTCCC
>JAEZAY010000460.1 GCA_023427575.1 Bacteroidota bacterium
ACCAGGATGGATTCCACCCTTTTGGTCATTACCGGCGTTTCTTCCTTCACTTCGTCGGGGAACCGAAGATTGTAGGTAAGGTTCCGGTAGGAAAACAGCAACTGCGGGAAAATAGCCCTGATTTCAAACCGGGGGCTTAGCCGGTACGTGTGCAAACCTGCCAGTCCAAATCCTCCCGTACTTTCCGGATTCACAGCCATTACGCTATCCGACTGCAGAAATTGGGGGTGATGACTGATATTCATGCGGGAATTGTTGTAAATCAGCCCAATTCCCAGGTAGTACTTTTTGTCATCATGATTGGGTAAATGCATTTCGCGCTGTGCATTCACCGAAAGGGACGATAAAAAGATCAGGGCGATCAACAATGCCTGATTCAACCGGTTTTTTTTCTGCCGCAATAAATAGTACATATTCCTAAGCTCAGCCTTTTTAAAGTAGTTTCTGTAAACCCTGCTTTTTCTAAAATGTGTAAAAATGTTTCGCCTTCAGGAAATGCTTTAACGGATGAATGTAAATATTGATATGCTTCGCGGTTTTTTGAGATCCATTTTCCCAGACCGGGCGTTACAACCCGCATATACAGATTGTACAAACCCTTGAAAATTATTTGTTTCGGCTGCGAAAATTCCAGAATTACCAGTTTGCCGCCTTGCTTCAGAACGCGCTGCATTTCCGATAAACCTTTTTCAAGATCCTCAAAATTGCGAACGCCGAAAGCCACGGTTACCGCATCAAACGAGCCTTCCGGAAAATTTATTGCCTCACTGTCGCCGGTTTGCAGTTCAATTACTTCATTTAACATCTGTTTTTGAACCTTTTCTTTGCCGATGCGAAGCATGCCTTCGGATATGTCGATCCCAATTATCTTTTGGGGTTTGATATAACGGTGAATCATCAGGGCCATATCACCCGTGCCGGTGGCGACATCCAGAACAATTTCAGGCTTCAGTGGCAGTAATTCGCGGATCGCTCTTTTTCTCCAGTAAATATCAATTCCTCCCGACAAAAAGCGGTTCAGAAAATCATAACGAAATGCGATCTGGTCGAACATTCCGGCAACCTGTTTCTTTTTTGTCTGTTCCGAATCTTTATAAGGAACTACTTTATCGTGCGAATAGGAACTCATGAGCGCCAAAGTTAAGCAGCGCAGCCGGTTTATGGTCTGATATTATTAAAGCAGCGGTTTACAGAACTGATTGTAATTAAATGATTAGAGCCGGTTCTGCGTAAATTGCACCCAGAATAGAATTTATGGTAGTAAAAACAGCAGAATACCTGATCAGTAGTCCCGACTATACCAAATGTCCGGCCCCCGACAAACCCGAGTATGCATTTATTGGCCGGAGCAATGTGGGAAAATCTTCGGTGATTAACATGATCTGTGATAATCAAAAGCTGGCAAAAACCTCGGCCACTCCGGGAAAAACCCAGCTTATCAATCATTTTCTTGTGAACAAAGAATGGTATCTGGTAGACCTGCCCGGTTACGGATTTGCCAAAGTGTCGCAATCGGCACGAAAAAGATGGGAGCAAATGATTGAAAATTACTTGCGGAAACGCGAAAACCTGGTAAATGTTTTTGTGCTGATCGACAGTCGTCATAGCCCTCAAAATATCGACCTCGAATTTTTAAAAAAGCTGGCGCTGTGGAAGGTTCCGTTTTCCCTCATTTTTACAAAAGCGGATAAGGAATCGCAGAAAGTGGTAAGTCAGAATGTAAAAAGGTTTCTGATGAAGATGCGCGAAAGCTGGCAATTTTTACCGCAGCATTTTGTAACCAGTTCCGTTAAAAAACTGGGTAGGGAAAATATCCTGAAATTCATTGATGCCTGTAACAATGAAACGGATCAATAAGCAATGAAAACACCGGCTCATTTTGGAGCATCCGGGAGGCGTACGCTCCATTTAGTTTACTACCTTATTCGCGCAACTGCTGCTGGCAAATGCCTCAGGTTTTGCTTTGAACGCAAATCCCATCCCCAAAATATAACCCATTGCTTCTTTTAAGGCATCATTGCTTTTAAAGTGCGGATTGGTATTTATATCAGCATGAACTTCCATATCCACATCATATAAAGTAAAAAGATTGCATAGTTCGTATGCAATCTCTATACTTTTGGCTACTTCCACCAGCATCCGCTCTTTGATGGAATAGGTATGAGATGTTTTTTCGTTGTGGATAAACATAAATCCTCCATGGCCTTCACGAAGGAATACAATAACGGTGGCGAATTCCGTTTCGGAACCCTTCACCTGTGAATCTGTTCCGATGCAAACTTTTAGATGGTAACCTTTTTCAATTTCTCTTTTAATAGCGGATTCAACTGCTTCGTAAATGGGAAGTTCGATTGGGTCACCGTTAAATTTTCTCCATTTCATATAAATCCGGGTTTTCCGAATTTACCGAAAAGGAATGGGATTTTATAAAAAACATCCGGAAGGGATTTTTTCGACCAAATTCACGGAGTCTTCTAAAATCCGCTGCCGCTGGCCAAAGTCTCTGGAAGCATGCGTTTAATATTGCCCGGTTCCCAGCATAACGAGCGTACATGCTTCAAGGTGCTCTATGCCGTTTTGGTCGGCAATTTTATAAAGTTCTTCATTTTCCGTACCGGGATTAAAGATGATTCGTTTGGGCTTCAGCGAAACGATATAGTCGTAATACTCTTTCTGATGTGTGGGGTTCAGGTATAGGGTAACCGTATCTACATTTTGGGCGGGTACCTGTTCTTTTTTTAATTCCACGTCCAGAACCTGCCCTTCGCGGCGCCCTACTGCAATCACCGGATGACCATGGCTCCGAAGGCGGTTAATTGCCAGGTAACTGTATCGGGAAGGATTGGTGGATGCGCCTAAAACCAATGTCGTCTTTTTTTCTTTTTCCATAATTTAAAAATATCAAGTTCCAGGCCATTGCTGTCTGGGTAATAATTTGCCATTTGCCCTGAACCTGTCAACAGTAGGTTACGAGCAGTCATTGTAAATGACCCCTTCCACTTTTTTTAAATTTTCTTAACGGATTTCTTCTGAGGCCCCGGGGGAATACATTGTATC
>JAEZAY010000480.1 GCA_023427575.1 Bacteroidota bacterium
GCTTCAATCCCATTCATTAAAGCCTTCAGCGGTTCCAGCAGTTCTTTATACAAACGCCAGGAAAAAAACAGGGAAATAAAAAGGAACAATTCAGCAACGATAAACAGGATCTTATTTTCCCTGAAAATATAAAAAGAAAGCACCAGCGCTATCAGGTGGATAAATACAATGAAAACGATGTATTTAGTCCGCAGTTTCATCATAGGGAATATCGTATTTCTCCAGTCTCCGGTATAGGGCGCTGCGGGTTAATCCAAGTGAAAGCGCCGCCTTCGAGATCCTGTTTTTATGATACAGCATCGCGCGGCGAATCATTTCAATTTCAAGGTCTTCGAGCGTAATGCTTCCTACGCCGGGCAACTGCAAAGTTTCTTTTTTAACGGCCGTGGTTTCATACAGCGGTTTAAAATCGCTCGCCTCCAGTTCATTGTTTCTGTTTACCAATACCGTTCTTTCAACCAGGTTTTTTAACTGCCGGATATTGCCAGGCAGTGCAAGCTGCTGCAGGTAGGTAATTGCCGCCTTTGAGATCCTGAGCTGGGGCCGGTTATAAATCTCCTTCAGGTTCTCCATAAAAAAATTGGCCAGTAAACCGATATCGCCCCGGCGTTCTCTTAGCGGCGGCATCCGGATGGTGATCAGATTGATCCGGTACAGGAGATCCTCGCGGAAACTGCCAGCATCGACCATCTCTTCCAGGTTTCGGTTGGTGGCACAGATAATCCGCACATTCACTGTTTTGGTCCGGCTGCTGCCCAATACTTCGTAGGTTCTGTCCTGTAAAACCCGCAGAAGTTTCACCTGGCTTACCGCATCAAGATCTCCGATCTCATCCAGGAAAATGGTTCCTTTATTGGCCAGCTCAAAGCGCCCCGTGCGGTCATAACGGGCATCTGTAAACGCCCCACGTACATGACCGAACATTTCGCTCTCAAAAAGCGAAGTGGAAATTCCGCCCAGGTTCACCTTTACAAAAGGTCCGTTTCGCCGGTTGCTGTTGTTATGAATAGCCTCCGCAATCAGCTCTTTTCCGGTACCACTTTCACCCATTATCAGAACCGAAGCATCCGTAGCGGCCACATTCCCCACCGTTTCAAGCAGCTCCAGCATTTTCGGATCTTCGCCAATAATATGCTTGAAACTGAACTGTTCGTCCAGTTGTTTGCGTGACCGGCTTTGCGATTTTTTCGCCTTCAGTTCAATCAGGGTTTTCACCGATTGCAGAAGATAATCGTTGTCCCAGGGCTTATTGATAAAATCACTGGCACCCTGTTTCATACCTTCCACGGCGAGCGGAATAGAGCCCCATCCGGTAATCAGTATAACCGGAATCTCCGGATTCTGCCTGCGAATCTGCTTCAGCAAGCGAATGCCTTCGTGCCCGCTCGTATCAAGTGAAAAATTGAGATCAAGAATAATAAGGCTTACGGTTTCTCTGCTTAAGATCCCGAGTGCCGCTTCCGGGCCCGAAGCAGCCTGTACCTCGTAATTTTCTGTCTTTAAAAGCAGCATCAGCGAAGTCTGCACCGCTGTATCATCATCAATAACCAGGATCATATCAAGACTAAATATACTATTCCTCATGCAATGCCAGGGCCGGATAAATGGCAGCCGCCTGCCTGCCGGGATAAATGGCACAAATCAATACCAAAAGATAAATGAACAGGGCTGATAATACAATAGCGGTAATGTAAATTACCGGATCCAGGTCGAAAATACTTAAAAGCGGAAACTGGAATGCGAAAAAGCTACCAACCAGCAGCGAGATGGTGGATAGCACCAATGTTTCGCCCAGAAGCTGGCCAAAGATAGAACCTGCGGGAGCGCCCACCGCCCGCCGCAATCCGATTTCCCCCCGACGCTTATTGATATTATACCACAATACTCCAAATAATCCCAGGGCAACATTAAACACTAAAAATCCGGCAACAATAATGGAAATGATCAGCGGCACCTGCATCAGATTGTTTTTGGCCTTCAGTTTTTTTGAAAGATGTTCAATCTCGATGGAGGTGTTGATCTGTTTCGCCAGCGTTTTAAACAATTTTCCTTCAAATCCCGCATCAGCCGAAGGGTCAACTTTTAGAAGGATGGTGGAAGTCCAGGCCAGTTCAGTGGTATCCGGAGCATAAAATATTCCCGGTTCATAGTTCTGGTAGCTGCCATTGATCTTCATGTTTTCAGCCACCCCGATTATATTATACCGTTTATCTCCAACAGTCAGCTCTTTCCCTTCTGCTTTTTCATTCCCAAATAATATTTCTTTGAGCTGTTGGTTCAATACTACCTGCCTCTGACGGGCAGCCCTATCCGAATAATTGTACCAGCGCCCGCTGATCATCTTGAGATCAAAAATCGCCGGATAGTTTTCGGTTGCCGTGAACATGTTCGCCATTACATCTTTATCTCTGTACCGTACATTGTTATTGAATGTATTCCATGAAAAAGGCACATTGCTTTGGGTGTAGGCAAGATCCTTCACTTCCGCAAATGAGATCAGGCTGTTCTTCAGATTATCATAATACAGTCGCACGGAATCGGTGCCGCCGGAAATTTCGGGCGACATATAATTCACCACCCATACATCTTCATATTCAAAACCCATGGGTTTTTTGTAGTTGAACCAGTAGTAAACCATCAGGGAAAACACTCCGAAGATGACCAGGAAAGAAAAAAACATTTCCGAGATCAGCAGGAAATTTTCCTTCTTCTTATTCCAGATTATTTTAAACAGATGAGAAAGCATCTTTAGATGATTTGAGTTAAAATTATTTTTGCTTCAGCGCATTGACCACTTCCATACGCGACATTTTCCATGCAGGGTAAACTCCGGATAACAATCCGAAAATCAGGCATAACACCAACGCATAGGCAAAAACGTTGTAGTTTATGCTCAGGCCGATATTGGGGATCAGGTTGCTATTGTTTATAAAATACAGAACAGCGGCGGCCAGGATCAGTCCGAGTACAGTACCGATC
>JAEZAY010000039.1 GCA_023427575.1 Bacteroidota bacterium
CTACAACGTTGATCAGGTTACTGGCATAAGGACAATACAGAATAGTAACCAGGCAAAAGGTGGAGCTGGACTAGTTGATGGTATACTTGGAGCTCACGTGGTAATAGAAGTTGATGATTTAAATAAACCTGTTCATAAAATTGGAGCCAGCGGGATTGGAAATGCAGAAAGGCTATCACAACGTATTTCAATAGCGTTGAGAAAAGCTGGCGGGCCAAGCTTTGTGTGAATTTAATCCTGGGCAGTTACTATTAAGTTTTACCAGCCAAAAACATTCTTTTTTTGGGGGTATTTTTATCATAATCGCAAAATTTAAAATCCGGATTATAAGCTTGCTCTGTAAATGGCATTGAGATTGCAAATAATACGCTATAAATTCATCCATCCAATTCTGCAATGCAGATCGTCAGTAGTGATTTAACCAACACCAGTTTTACCGATCAGGCGTGCAATTGTGCTTCTAGATATCTTGTTGACATAGTTTATTTTAAAATTGGAGAAACGTTAGAAAAAACCGGCAGGTGGACACCAGGACAGTTGAACAAAACTTCGCTACTTTAAAATCCCCCTTCATTGATGGGCGGTAGCAATTAAAATACAGGCCTATGCATATTTCAGCTTCCATTCTAAATACCGGTCAAAAAAATGAGGTTAAAGTGGCAACGAATAATTTGGCTAAAACGTTGACCATTCCACAAAAGCCTGAAGGCAAAGGTTCTTCGGTTAATGGCGGCGAGCTCTTGTTTTTAGCCCTGGCGACCTGCTTCTGCAATGATCTTTACCGGGAAGCTGCAAAGCGACAAATGGATATTACCTCTGTGGAAGTTTTTGTTTCCGGTGAGTTTGGGGGTGAAGGTGAGCCAGGTTTTAATATTCAATATGAGGCAAGAATTGAATCCAATGCTACAGAGACCGAGGTAAAAGATTTGATTGAATATGTCGACAAAGTTGCCGAAGTGCATAATACCTTACGGGTAGGTACTTCAGTGACATTAATGAAATTGTAAATTAAGTGGATAATGCACGAATTCGTTTAACGACGATTTTCAAAACCAGGGTTGATGAAATATCCTTTATAAGAAGTTGCCTATGGACTGTAACTAAGACGGTATTAATCCAAAACCCGCTCTTTGTAAATTTTGTTGACTGGCGTGCTCATGTTCATTGAAAACCTCCAAAAAGCTCCGGCAAAATAAATTTACATTTTGGGTATCTGAAGATTTTTTTATTTGCCAAACTGTCTTTA
Organism: Bacteroidota bacterium; assembly: GCA_023427575.1. Classification (GTDB taxonomy): domain Bacteria; phylum Bacteroidota; class Bacteroidia; order Chitinophagales; family Chitinophagaceae; genus Flavitalea. The sequence continues at coordinate 1,247 of JAEZAY010000039.1, forward strand.
TGCAAAGAAGAAAATTTATAAGACATACAGGTGCTGTTGCCTTCGGCATCGGTGTTTTTGGAAGCATCAGCTGGACAAAGAACAGTTATATTGGCGATACGCCCACAACAACCGATATATTAGGTCCCTTCTACCGACCGGGGGCCCCGCTGAGGGTTAACCTGAACCCGAAAGACTTTAATGGCGAGGTGCTGGATTTGTCAGGAACCATATTTGAAGAAGATGGAAGAACACCGATGCAGGACTGTCTGATTGAAGTTTGGCAATGTCAGGCCAATGGGCTCTACGACAATCTTTCTGATGAATATGCGTACAGGGGGAGTCAAAAAATTTCAACTGGTGGGAAATATCATTTTGTTACAACCAAGCCCGTTGCATATCCTGTGGAGGAAGGCTCGCCATACTTTCGGCCCGCGCATATTCATATGCGTATTTCGGCAATTGGATTACAGGATCTGATTACTCAAATTTATTTTACTGGTGACCCATATCTTGACAGTGATCCCAGTACAAAATCGGAACTGTCTGTTAACCGTATTTTGCCGATCGATCGAACCGGCATCAACCGAAGCTCAATCAGGTTTGACATCGTTTTGAGAAAGGAATATCTGCCTGATGACTCTGTCTTTCATAAAATTTCGGGTGTGTACAAAATGAACAATAATGCAATGATGGAGTTTTACCGGGACGGGGATTTTCTTTTCTACAAAATGAACCACCAGATTTGGGGCAGTTTGCACTATGTTGATAACAATACTTTTTCTGGTGGCGTAAACGACACGGAGGCAAAATTTGAGCTGCAACCGGGAGGTAAAGTAAAGTTAGTGTTCCGGTTTATCCGCCGAAGGAAGCTGGAGCTCGAGGGGGAGAAAACACTGGCATATGTTAAACCAAGGTAACCGTGAGCGTGCAGGACATGCGGACTTCTAAACCTGATAGTCGGTTAATGAAGATAATGAACCGCAAATTTCAGAGGAAGGGGTCATTTACAATAACGGCTCGTAACCTACTGTTGATACAGGCTTCAGGTAAGTTGAAAATTATTAACCGGACACTACTGATTTATAATTTGGTTGATCCCTACGCAATTCCTTAATAATGATATGAGTTTGTATCTTTAACTGAGATCGGAAACAGACAGACGTAGTATTATACTGCTATACCGAAAGGCTTTCACGTTTGGCTCATGCAATAAAACCCTGCTCTTTGAAACCGTTTATAGTTATTTAACATTAAAATGGTTTTCCAATGAAACGTAGTTCCTTTCTTAAAAACGGGTTAGCGATTCTAGGTTTTTTGGCTGCTCCTTTCAACTCTATATCCAGGCAGTACCAAAGGAGGATAAAAAAGGGCTTTGTTGTTTACGCTGGCCGGGACCGAAACAACAAGCCACTTTCACTGATGGAGGGTGATACTTTTTTTACTAAGGTGTCTGGTAAGGACACAGACGGTGATATTTATGTGTTTGAAAGCACTCGCTTAAAAGAAGGAGGTCCTTCGTATCATTACCATTACGAACAGGATGAATATTGGTATGTTTTAAAAGGGGAATTTTTATTCAAAATAGGAGATGAGGAGTTTACTGCCAAGGCCGGAGATAGTGTCTTTGGTCCCCGTATGGTGCCACATGCATTTTCGAAGGTTGGAGAAGGTGAAGCAAGGCTGCTTATGTTTTTTCTGCCAGCAGGAAAAATGGAAGCGGCATTTGAAAAAATGAGGGATGGCTCACTCAGGAACATGACCGAGGAAGAAATGGAAAAATTCAGGCACGAACACGGCTTTAAAAAGGTAGGCCCGGCCCTCAGATATTTTAAAAAATGGTAAGGGAAGGGCAGGGTGCATAAATGACATTTCCCTTCAATCCGGTTGATGTGAAGCACCAGCCTGACTTTTGCAATTCTACTGAACTTTAGTATTTTGGTCTTTTGAATGAAATGTAACCCGGCATTGGAAATGCTTTTTTTTACGCATTTAAAAAATACGGGTCTCGCCTTCTATCTTAAAAAAGGATGAAATGAAATTTGATCCATTAAAAAAAGATATTTATACAGACAACGGTGTGTTTATAAAGAGGATGGATTGCCCCTATAAAATGAATTGGAACAAGATGGAAATAATAAATAGAACGACCCGAAAATGTTCAAACTGTAACCATTCAATACTTGACACAGCCAGTATTCCAGATGAAGAGCTTTTAAAATTGGTCAGACTAAATCCAGGCACTTGTCTGAAAATTGATTTGAATCAACAAAACATAAAGGTTATATCAAATGGCATTTTGGGATGGAGATAAAAATCCGAAAGAATTACTTGTTATAAAAACCGCACGCGATGCGGATAGTGTAAACCTGGCGGCCAGAACCGGGTTTAAACCTTTAATAAAAAAAGTGAAACCTTCGGATAAAATTCGGTCAAAGTATTCAGTAATCCAAAACAGACAAACAGGAGAAATTGAAGTTGTGGGCGATTATCGTGGCGGTTCTTATTTCGATAAGGATAATTTTAAGATCGTAATTGACTGGACATTTT
>JAEZAY010000080.1 GCA_023427575.1 Bacteroidota bacterium
AGTCACAGCGAATCAATATAACCCAGCATTAGTAGGACTTACGGGCTACAGAACATTTCCGGGCTCTGGTAACATCTGTTTTTATTTTACGCCGTTCGTTTCAATTTTCTTAACGGATTTCTTCCGAGGCCCGGGGAAATACATCTTACCCGGACACCATTGATTTCCACATTATCACATTATCACATTATCACATTAGCACATTAGCACATTAGCACATTAGCACACTATCACATTATCACCGCCGTTTGTTTCAATTTTCTTAACGGATTTCTTCCGAGGCCCGGGGAAATGCATTTTACCCGGACAGTAATGATTGAAAATTGGGATGATTAAAATAATTTTTATCCTCAAGTACCGGCGGCCATTTATCTTTATTCCATATTCCGGTCTTTGTGCCGAATGATATTACGCCAAACCAGAGTCTCACATCTAAACAAAATCTATGGATCCGCGGTATCCCATTGGTAAATTTGAACCCCAGCCATTTTCCGGGCAGCTTAAAAATGACTGGATCCTGGACATTAAATTTTTGCCGGGGCTGGTAGAACAATCATTGCTGAACCTGGATGAAGCACAACTGGAGACTCCATACCGCGAGGGAGGATGGACCATCAAGCAACTGGTGCATCATATTGCCGACAGTCATATTAACGCTTATTGCCGGTTTAAAATTACGCTCACGGAAGACAATCCCACGATCAGAACCTACGATGAAAAATTATGGGCTGAAATGAGCGATACGAAAAATCTCCCGGTAAATATTTCCACCACTTTACTGTTTGCGCTCCATGCCCGCTGGTATGAGATTCTGAAAGAAGTTTCTGATTCTGACTGGAACCGGACATTGTTTCATCCGGGTCAGCAAAGGGAGATGCGCTTATGGGATCTGCTTGGGATTTATGCATGGCATGGAAAGCATCATGTAGCTCATATCACCCGCCTCAGGGAAAACCGAAACTGGTAACGGTAAGAGCCAATCAGGTTTTTAAATGCGATCCGGAAAAAGATCGGTTAATCATGAGATTTAGTAAGCTTTGTATTTATGAAATGGAAAATTCTCTCCTCTGAATACCTTTACCGCGAAACCTGGTTCACTATACGTAAAGACACCTGTGAAACGCAGGAAGGAAAAATTATCAGTCCTTATTATGTGTACGAATTTCCAACCTGGGTAACGGCGCTGCCCCTTACAAAGGAAGGGAAGGTTATCCTGGTTCGCCAGTACCGCCATGCAATAGGTGAAACCATTCTTGAAATTCCTGGCGGATGTGTGGATGATACCGATTCTTCTTTGCAGCAGGCGGTGGAAAGAGAACTGCTGGAAGAAACCGGTTATCAGTTTTCCGAATATCATTACCTGGGAAAAATTTCGCCCAATCCTTCTACAAATACAAACTGGATGCACATGTACCTGGCCCGGGGTGGTGAGCATGTGCAGGAACTGAAACTGGATCCGAATGAGGAAATTGAAGTTGTACTTGTATCCATTGAGGAACTGAAAGAGATGCTCCGCCAAAACCAGATTCTTCAGGCAATGCATGTTACCACCATCATGTACGCACTTACCAAACTGGAAGAAATGAAATGGTGAACTTACAGGTTATTCAATTCTGCAATAACAAAAACAGAACCGCAGATCAGGATCAGATCCTCCGGCTGCGCATGGGCGAGCGCCGATTTAAGAGCCGAATTTACATCCGGAAAAGCGGAGCCCGACAATTGAATACCGGCCGCCATTTCTGCCAGTTTAGAGGCTGGCAGGGCTCGGGGAATGGAAGCCTGGGTAAAATAGTAATGCCCCGTTTTCGGAAAAAGTTCAAGCATCTTTTCAATTTCCTTATCACCGGCCATTCCAATAATTACATGCAATTGCCTGAATTCGGTTAGTTCAACCTGCGCAATCAATTGCTGTACACCATTCACATTATGCGCCACATCTGCCACCACCATTGGATGCTGTTGAATAATTTCCCATCTTCCTTTTAAACCCGTTAAAGTTTTCACATGCTGCAAGGCAAATTCAACGGATTTATCATCCAGTTTCCATCCTGTACTTTTTAACTGCTTCACCGACTCCAGCACTGTGATCAGATTTTTCATCTGGTAAACTCCTCTCAGATCGAGTTTGTAAATCGCTCTTTCATCATCCAGCTCGTTTTCAGATACCGCCACTTCCAGCCAGTTTGGCTTCATTGTCCAATCAGCGCCAAACAATTTCTGATCGGCGAAGCTGATGGGAGCATTGTTTTCGAGGGCTTTACTTCTAAAAACCGCTTCGGTTTCCGCCATTGTTTCTCCTATCACTACCGGAATGCCCGGCTTGATAATTCCCGCTTTTTCCGCCGCTATTTCCGCCAGCGTATTGCCCAACAGGTTCATATGGTCCATACCGATATTGGTGATGATGGACAATTCAGGATGGATCAGATTTGTACTATCGAGCCTTCCGCCCAAACCCACTTCTATAATCGCTATATCTACTTTTTCTTCAGCAAAAAAGTCGAAGGCCATGCCTACTGTAATCTCAAAAAACGAAGGGGCAGTTTCGCTAATAAATGATTTGATCCTTTCTGTAAACTGAACGACGGCATCTTCCGGGATCATTTTGCCGTTCACCTTAATTCTTTCCCGGAAATCTTTTAAATGCGGGGATGTATATAAACCGGTTTTGTAGCCGGAGGCCTGGAATATGGCCGCTAACATATGACTTGTTGACCCTTTCCCATTTGTACCGGCAATATGAATGGATTTAAAGCGCTCCTGGGGATTGCCCAATAATGAACAAAGTTTAATTGTATTGCTCAGATCTTTGGTGATGGCATCTGTCCCGATCCGGCTGTACATCGGTAGTTGCGAATAAAGGAAATCGATGGTTTCAGCGTAGTTCAAGATGTTCAGGTTTTATCAAAAATCCACACGATTCACTGGTTTAATCCAATGAATAAAGATAGTTATGCGATCTGAACCAGATGCAATGGATGCAATAAAAAACCCGGATTAATTCGTAACGCGGAAGTTAAACTGGATAGTACCGACCGATTCCTGGCCGGTGGAATTGTACTTTAATTTCATTGCGTTTTTGATAGCAACTTCCTTATAGTATGATTGCGCGGTTGTTGAGCCACGGGGCTGATAAGTAGCCGAAATCACTTTACCCGAAGCGTCCACTTTTATATCAACGGCTACTTTTGCATTCTCATTAAATTCATCTTCAAATGACGGATTATTGATCACCCGGCGCCCCTGCAATTCCTTCAAAACGCTTGGCAGTCCATTGCCGGTGCCACCACCGGTATAATTATCCGAATCGGGGTTTCCGCCCGGTCTTCCCTGGTCACCGCTTCCTCCGGCTACGCCCTGGTTTCCTCCCTTCTTATACTCATCGGCTTCGTTGCCGCCGGTACCCGTTCCATTCACCCCTTTAAATACCGCTTTGGGTTTTGGTGGGGCAGGCGCCGGTTCATTTACAGGCTGCGGATTTTTAACGGGAGCGCTTTTTACAAGATCTTTTTCAGGTACCCTGGTTGCATCCGGTTTAGTAACGGGCGGTTTGGCAACAACCGGAGCATCTTCATCTTTATCGTCGGTTTCAAAATCTTTCACATTATCATCAACTCTGGCAGCGCTTTGTTTGGGAGGAGTGTATGATTGCTGATCCTGAGGTGATGGCTGACCGGGTAAAAAAGGCTGATCATCACCCATGCCCATATCGCTGTTTCCAAGATTTACCTCAATGCCTTCTTCCATCGGCGGCGGGGGAATTTCGGGTAAGGTCCATTTTACAAAAATGAATATCACCAGCAATAATATACATATTAATGCCGTGTAGCTGCTTGCCTTAATATTCTTTTGCGATTCAAAATTCTCTCCCATATTAGAAAGTATACCCCGCGAATTTATAGAATCTTTGTAGTATAACGCCATAAAGGCCTGTTAATTGCCGTCAAATGATCTCTATTGATGATTGGTGGCCGAGCGCTTTTTCCGGCTTATGGATGCAATCACCAGTCCGGCCACTACAAACAGGCCACTGACCAGATGGATGACCGTAATTTTTTCATTCAGAATAATCACAGCCTCCAGTGCTGCAAATCCCGGGATCAGGTTTCCATACATTGCGGTTTTTGATGCTCCAAGTCTTTCGATGGCCATGTTCCAGCAGAGGAATGAAATCACCGAAGTTCCAAGTCCCAGGTACAAAACAATAAGCAGCAAATCAGAATTCCATACAACCGGTTCCGCCATGTAGATATCGATCAGATAGGCAGGGAAAAGCAGAGCAGTACCCATAGCAAATACCAGGAATAAAAAATCAGGCGGACTTATACCGGCAGGTTTCACTTTAGCCATTGTATTGTATACAGCAAAGCAAAGGGCAGAGGCGAGTATCCACCAGTCGCCAGTGCCAAACCGGAAAAGGATCAGGCGTTCCCAACTGCCGCCGGAGAGCAGGATCATAATGCCGATGCAGCAAAAAAGGATTCCGGTTAGTTTAGCCAGGGTAATCTTCTCCTTCAGGAAAACCGCTGCCAGAATCATGGCCATTATCGGCGAAGAAGTAGTTCCGATCAGGGCCAGATTGATAGCTTCGGAATAATTTCCAGCTACATAAACCAGCGTATTGAACAAGGTGATTCCCGTAAAGGA
>JAEZAY010000107.1 GCA_023427575.1 Bacteroidota bacterium
GCCTGCAAGCTGGCTCCATTAATTTCGCGAAAGGCATAAACCTGTTTTACAAGCTCTTCCCTGCCGGCAAGCAATCCGCCCATGGTATCGGAATGCCCGTTTAAAAACTTGGTTGCGCTATGCAATACCAGGTCTGCCCCCAATTGCAGCGGATTCTGATTTACCGGTGTGGCAAAAGTATTGTCAACCACCACGATGGCACCCACCTTTTGTGCCGCCGCCGCGATCCGCCGGATATCGATAATCTTTAAGGTAGGATTGGTGGGCGTTTCAAGATAAACCAGATCGCAGCCTTTTGAAATTTCATACTCAAGCTCTTCATGATTGGCGGTTTCGCACAGAACCACTTCAACATGGTAAGCCGGTAAAAAATCAAGGAATATTCTACTGGTTCCCCCGTAAGTGTCTTTTACAGAAACAACTTTTTTGCCTGGCTTCAGAAAACTGAAGAGAGTATTGCTGATGGCAGCCATTCCGGTAGCAAAAGAAATTGCCGATTCAGCGCCCTCCAGCAGTCGGATCTTTTCTTCCAGCACGGCCACCGTCGGGTTCGTATTTCGGCTATAGATATAGCCTGCTTTGCGGCCCATTGCCACATCATACCATTCATCCGGATCGGAATAGGAAAATGCCACACTGCTTACTATTGGCGTGGTAACCGCGCCATGAATCAAACTTTCCTCGCCGCCCCATACCGCCTGGGTGCCTTTATTGTATTCAGATTCCTTCATGATCTTATTACCCTTTTAAAATAAAAATGAAGCCGGTCAGATAGCCTTCTTATTCCTTCTGTTATGTATATCCCTAAAACCTGCACTACTTTACAAATTCGTAAATAATCCTCGACAGGTTTGCCAATGTATTGTTTACATCATCCAGGTCTTTAACCCCTTTGGATAGCAATACCAGTACGTATTTTCTGCCATCGGGAAGATAAACGATTCCTGAGTCGTGTGAAACGGCTGTTATCGAACCAGTTTTGCAGGCCACTTTAACCTCTGCCGGCAATTTTTTTGGAATCTTATCCGTCAGATGCTGATCCATCAGGATCTTAATCATTGCATCGGAGGATTCTTTATTAACGGCCTTTCCGTTTGCCAGCGCCTCCATAATAATCAGAAGATCAGATGCCGTGGTGGTGTTATTAAGCCCTTTCTCGTAGGCTTTGTTATCTTCCACGCCGCGTAGAACCCGGATATTCTTCGCGCCCAATGCATGCATGGTGGCATTCGCTTTTTTTGCATCCACCAAATCAATTACAATATTGGTTGCAAGATTACTGCTGCTTGTGATCATCCGGTGCAGAAGATCATACAAGGGAATCCTGGTACCGATCTTTGTATAAAGATCTTTTTCACTGTCATCATCCGGGCTCAGTGAATAAAGGGAATTGTCGACAATACTTTTAAATTCATTTTTTACCAGCACCGGATCATTGATGGAAAACTTTCCCGCCGCCGCCTGTTTGTAAGCTTCAATTAATACCGGCGTTTTCATTGTGCTGGCTGCATGGAACGACTCTTTTTCATTCATGTAAAACGTCTGTCCGTTTTGCAGGTCTTTGAATGCCACAGCAAAAACTCCCTCGGGATGCTTCGATAATTCAGTTTGAATTGCTTTGCTTAAACGGGCGCTGTCCATATTTTTTTCTTTAACCGGGCTCAGGACCAGTTCCCCCAGGTCGAGGTTCGACTGGGCATCGGCATCTTTCAAAAATGCCTGGCGAATGGTTCCATCGGGGTTGATGGTAAAGCTAAGATAGGCATTGGCATTCTCGCCAAAATCCCGGAACCTTGCGACAAAATTATTGTACTGGTAATACTTTGCATCGGCAATGAAAAATGGCGCATTGGAAAAACGAAGTTCGAAGCCTTTTGGATTTTTCATCAAAATGACATCACCAATCAAATCATTATGATACACTCCCGCAAACTTATCGTGATTTATGGATGGCCTGTCGCTGCTATCGGGCTTGAGCTCCAGTTGTTTTTTAGTTTGAAGCGAACGCTGAAGAATGGAATCTGTTTGCTTTTTAAGGCCCGGAATCCAGTCGAACGGTTTGTTTTCCATAAAATGATCCATCAGATGATAGATAATGGCCCAGTAGGCGGCGGGTGTCTGCTGATTAGTAAGCACCGAAATTCCAAGCCCAAGCTCAGGCACCATCGCCACCTGCGATACAAAACCCGAGAGCGTTCCCCCATGCCCCACCACTTTATAACGCTGGTAATTATAAACCCGTAACCCCAATGCATAACCGGAAAAATCAGCTTGGGAAGGTTTTAAAGATTCGGGCACTATCGATACCGGCAATGGACGAACAATTTTCCAGAGTTCGCGGGTGGAAGCCGGACTGTAGACCCGATTTTTTGAAGGTGCGCGACCTGAATCAAGTTGGGTGATCAGCCATTTGGCCATGTCCGCCGCGGTAGAAACTATACCTCCGGCAGCATTCGACGCATCCCCTATATTCATCTCCATAAAACGCTGGTTAACCTTTAGCTCATTGTAGCGGTTGGTATGAGATATTGCTACATTCGTTTGTTTGCCAAGGTCTGAATATCGCGAGATGGAACGGCTCATACCCACCGGCTTAAAAATGCGTTCCTTTACAAATTCTTCCCATTGTTTTCCCGATACCGTTTCGATGATTTCAGCGGCGGCGAGGTAAAGAATATTATCGTACGCATAGGT
>JAEZAY010000152.1 GCA_023427575.1 Bacteroidota bacterium
CCCCCAGGCTTCCCTTCCCGCCTTCGGGAACGATCTGGTAGCTGCCAAATTCTTCGGAAAGCCGGATTTTCCCATTTGCCAGATCATTATAATGAGCTCTGGAAACAAATCGTAAATCCATTCCATACGAGATCGCATCTGCAATGGCAGGAGAAAGTATCGGCGGTTTTTCGCCTCTGATAATACCCACCGAGGGGATTTTTTCTTTTTTACAGGCGTAGGCGGTCGCTACAATATGATTCGACCAGGGGCCGCCAAAACTTAAAATTCCCTTTTTGCCATGTTCTTTACATTCCTCCAGGTAATATTTTAGTTTGAACCATTTATTGCCGGAAACAACCGGGTCAAGAAGATCCAGTCTCAGCATCTTCACGTCTATCTGGTATTGTTGGAAAAGGGGATGGTTTAGTTTTTGCAAAAAAGAGGAAATCATCATACAAATTGAAACAGTATTTTGATTGGAACTTATTTTTATATTTTCGTGCCTTAATTAAAATTACAACGAATGCGACCAACTCTTTTGATTCTTGCGGCAGGAATGGCCTCCCGATATGGTAGTATGAAACAGATTCAGTCTTTTGGACCCGGTGGCGAAACCATCATGGATTATTCAATTTATGATGCCATCCAGGCCGGTTTTGGAAAAGTGGTTTTTATAATCCGGAAAGAGTTTGCCGAAGATTTTAAAGAAATCTTTGAACCGAAATTAAAGGGCAAGGTTGAAATTGACTATGTATTTCAGGATCTGAATGCATTTCTGAATGGCCGTCAGCTTCCGGCGGAAAGAGAGAAGCCCTGGGGTACCGCCCATGCAGTTCTTTGCGCAAAAGATGCCGTTAAGGAACCTTTTGCTGTAATTAATGCCGACGATTTTTATGGCAGAGATGCTTTTAATAAGGCTTATAAATTCCTTACCACTGAATGCAGTGAAGATGTTTATGCAATCATTGGCTATGAGCTGTTGAAAACCCTATCGGAAAACGGTACCGTGAATCGGGGCGTTTGCCAAACAGATGGCCAGGGTAATCTGTCAGCTATTGCCGAACGTTTGAATATTTCAAAACAGGGCGATAAAATTGTTTGTGACGATAACCAGGAGCCTAAAGAGCTGCCGCTCGACTCGCAGGTATCCATGAATTTCTGGTGCTTTCATCCCAGCATTTTTGAATATTCCGAAAAACTTTTTGATGCGTTTCTGGATAAAAACATCAATACCCCCAAATCGGAATTTTTTATTCCCATCGTCGCCGACCAGTTCATCAACGATAAAGAAGGCGTAATTAAAGTGATTCCAACAACGGCCCAGTGGTTTGGCGTAACCTATAAAGAAGATGCGCCCGAAGTAAAGGAAAGCCTGAACGAACTGGTTCAGGCCGGTGAATATCCGGAAGCGGTCTGGGAAAGCCTTTAATTACAGGTATAATCTTAAAGAAGAACAGGAAGACATAAATTACCCTCGTTTTCCTGTTCTTCTATTTTATTAAATTAGTAAAGCGGATCCTTTACAGAACATAAGTAGGATTTAAAGTCCGGCGATAAAACAAGGGCATCATGATACGAGCTTCTTTTGATATTGGATCAACAGATGGTACGGATAAAAACCAGAGCTTATTGCTGGAAGTGGGCGAACGTATCTTAACCTATCTCAGTTTTACGGGCGACCGGAAACAACTGCTTTCGGTACGTCAATTCCACATTGATCTGAATCCCGAAAAACCGGTTTCGGAATATCTTTATGAGATTTTTGCCCAGGATGGTGAAACGTCGGAACATCATTTTCCCGCCACGATCATTTACAATTTTCCCGAAAGCAACCTGGTTCCGGAATCTGCTTTCGATATGGAACTGATCCGGCCCCTTACATCGCTGGTGTATGGCAATTCTGCCAAAGGATTGATTTTGTCGGAAAAGGTTGAAAACTGGGAGTTATTCAATGTATTCCGAATTCCGGGCATGGTTCATTCAATGGTCCAGAACAGGTATACGGCGGGAAGATACTGGCATATTTATTCGCTGCTGCTGAAATCAAGTGCTGCCCGGAATCTGCCCGGCATCTATGGCAATGTTATTTTTTATCCCGACCGTTTTATCATCGGTTTATTTCGCGAAGGCAAATTGCTGCTGGTAAATACCTTTTTATTTCAGACACCGGAAGATGCCGCTTACTATCTGCTGGCTCTTTGTCAGCAGCACGAGCTTGATCCAAAAACGATCATCTTTGAAATTTCGGGATCGGTGGATGAGCAATCCGCGCTGTACGCGGAATTGAAAAAATATTTCCTGGAAGTTAACTTCGGAACCATCCCATCAGAGATCGAAACATCGGGGCTGCTGCAGGAATATCCCGGACATTATTTTTCACATCTGCTGAAAATGGCTTTATGCGTATAATCAGTGGCTCATTGGGAGGAAGAAGAATCAGACCACCGGCTAAAATGCCGTATACAAGACCAACAACCGATATTGCCAAGGAGGGTTTGTTTAATATCATTCAGAATAATCTGGACCTGGAAACACTGAAAACACTGGATCTTTTCGGAGGTACCGGAAGCATTAGTTATGAGCTGGCTTCAAGGGGTGCGAGCGACCTGACAATTGTTGAAAAGGATCCCTCCATGTTCGCTTTTATTAAAAAAACATCGGAAGAACTGAAACTGGCCAATTTTCATCCCGTGAAAATGGAAGTATTTAAATACATTGATGAGTGCATGGATAAATACGATCTCATTTTTGCAGGTCCTCCATACGCGCTTGAAACCATCGACCTTTTACCGCTACGGATTTTTGAAAAGCAGTTGTTGAATCCGAATGGCTGGTTTATTCTTGAACATACCCCTCGAAACAATTATGAACAGGCGCCTCATTTCGTAACAAAACGAAATTACGGTACCACCATTTTCAGCATTTTTGTAAACAAATAATGATTGAGGAAAATATTTTTTGTAACGGGGATAGGAACGGGCATCGGTAAAACGATTGTATCAGCCATACTGGCGAGGGCACTGGATGCCGACTATTGGAAACCGGTTCAGGCCGGTATGGAAGAACGCGATTCGGAACGGGTGGAAAAACTTCTGGCCGGTACCAACAGCATAGTATTTCCCGAGCTGTATACATTGAAGCTGCCTGCATCTCCGCATATAGCTGCCCGGTCGGAAGGGATAAATATTGACCTGAACAGAATCCTGCAAAATATTCCTGACAATAATCGTAACTTAATAATAGAAGGTGCGGGCGGTTTGATGGTGCCTCTGAACAGTTCTGAATTTGTCAGCGATCTGATCCGCGCCCTCGAATGCCGGGTGATACTTGTAAGCAGAAACTACCTGGGCAGTATCAATCATTCTTTACTTACGGCCAGAGTATGCCGTGAGTTGAAGCTGCCGGTTGCCGGCTGGGTTTTTAATGATCAGTTTATGGATTACGAGGCGGAGATTGTCCGGTGGAGTGGGTATCCCAAATTAGCATCCATTCCTTACATGGATAATTCCGGCACGGGATTTATTGAAGAACAGGCATTGCTTGTCCGGAACAAGGTTTTAAATTTCTATGAAGAAAGCTGAATGCAGAATCATTTATGAAGCAAAGCGTAAACGTTTGGATGCGTTCAGTCTACAGGACCGTTCTGCCGCGATTGTGAAGCTTTTTGATTCTTACAAAATTCCCAAACCTTCTTATTTATTGTCGTATAGCCCCATTACTTACCGCAAGGAGTTTGACGTAAGTGCCTGTGAGCAGGTGCTGGTGGAAAAATTTCCGGGCCTGCGAATCACATGGCCGAAAATTGGCAACGATTCCATCTCGATGGGTGCTTTCGAGATAGGAGATAAGAAGATGTTTCTCAAGAACCGTTTTGATATCCTGGAACCACTGGGAAGTGAAGCAGTTGATCCGCTGCAACTGGATATAATTTTTGTTCCGCTCCTTGCCTTTGATACCGAAGGATTCCGGGTGGGATATGGTAAAGGATATTACGACCGGTTTCTAAAGCTCTGCCGCCCGACGGCACTAAAGGTCGGGTTTTCATTTTTTGAGCCGGTTGAGCCGATCGAAGACATCAATGAATTTGACGTACCTTTAAATCTTTGTATTTCACCTACCCGCATATATGAATTTTAATGCTCCGTTATGGCGGCCATTGCGAATCTTGTTATTTCCTTTTTCCCTGCTCTACGGTGCGATCGTATGGTTGCGTAACCGCTTGTTCGATAAAAAATGGATTGGCAGCACTTCATTTAATTTTCCCGTTATCTGTGTAGGAAATCTTTCTGTAGGCGGTACCGGAAAATCGCCCATGGTTGAATATCTGATCCGTAATATCCGCGACCGGTATCAGGTGGGGATAATCAGCCGTGGCTATAAACGCAAAACTCGGGGTTATGTTCTGGCGGGGGCCGGCACTACCGCCATTGATATCGGCGATGAGCCGATGTTGTTTTACAAAAAGTTCCCCGAAATTACAATCGCGGTGGGAGAAGAACGGATCGTAGCTATTCCGCAGGTTTTACATGATCGCCCCCAGACGGAAGTTATTTTTCTGGACGATGCTTTTCAGCACCGTTCGGTAGAAGCGGGGTATAATATTCTTTTAACCGATTGCAATAATCTGTTCACCCGCGACTGGTTTCTCCCCACCGGCGATCTGCGCGACGAAAGGAAAAGTTATCGCCGGGCCGATTTGATGATCGTTACGAAATGTCCGCCGGATCTCAGGGCTGAAAAAAGAGATCAGATAATTAAAGAGCTTCAGCCTCTACCGCATCAAAAGGTTTTTTTTAGCTGCATTGAATACGGCATTCCCTATCACCTCACAAATTCGGCCATCATGGAACTGAGTTCTTCGATGGAAGTGCTGTTGGTGAGTGGTATAGCCAATCCAGCTCCTTTAAAAAAATACCTGCTCGAAACCGTTCATTCATTCAACGAGATCCTGTACGATGATCATCATATCTTTACAATTGACGACTGGAAAGAAATCGTAAAACGGTTTCAGGCAATTCAGGCCGATCAGAAGATCATACTCACTACCGAAAAAGATGCGGTTCGGCTGATCAAGTTTCAAAACGATATCGGAGATCTGCCCCTATATGTACTTCCCATTGAAGTGAAGTTTCTGTTTGATGGCGCTCCCGTATTTAATGATTTAATCACTACTTTCATAAATGGATTCCGTTTAAAACCCAATATTGATGGCGAAAAAACCGGCTAAAAAAAAGAGCAAAAAAGAATCTGCGCTAACAGGTTATATCGGAACGCTCGACATCACCCGATCGGGAATGGGCTATGTAATCGTAGAGAGACTGCCGAACGATATTATGATCCGCCCCACCGATTTTAATACCGCTTTGCATGGAGATACGGTGAAGGTGCGGGTGATCGGGCCACCTTCCAAAAGCGGCCGCCAGCAGGGCGAAGTGGTGGAGGTAATGAAAAGAAAACAGACTGAATTTCTGGGCAGATTGCAAATGGGTAAAAACGTTGCGTTTTTTATTGCAGATGTTGATAAGCCCATGCCGGATATTTTTATTCCCCCCGATAAAACCGCCGAAGCAAAAGAAACCGACAGGGTGGTGGTAAGGATTGTTGAATGGCAGAAAAACAAAAAGCCTGTAGGCGAAGTGATTCAAATCCTGGATCCTTCTGATGAAGGGGATTTTGCCATGAAGGAATTGCTGCTGGATGCCGGCTTCCCGCTTGAATTTTCTGAATCGGTTATAGAAGAAACGGCCCGGATCCCCGATCTGATTGGTCAGGCCGACATTGAACGTCGCCGTGATTGTCGCGATATTCTCACCTTTACAATCGATCCGGTAGATGCCCGCGATTTTGATGATGCTTTATCCATTCGGATTCTTCCAAATAACAACTATGAACTGGGCGTGCATATCGCAGATGTAAGTCATTTTGTTCAACCGGGAACCGAGCTGGATAAGGAAGCATTCGACCGGGCCACTTCCGTGTACCTTCCCGACCGGGTTTTGCCCATGCTGCCCGAACGAATTTCCAATGAGCTTTGTTCGCTTCGTCCGCATGAAGATAAACTTACCTTTTCCGCCATTTTTGAAATGAGTAAAGAAGGCGAGGTGAAGAATTTCTGGCTTGGCAGAACAGTAATACATTCAAATCACCGCTTTACTTATGAAGAGGTGCAGGAGATCATTGAGCAGGGCGATGGATTGTATTTTGAAGAAATACTATTGCTGAACCGGATCGCGCAGAATTACCGTAGTCACCGGTTTCGAAAAGGGGCCATTAATTTTTCATCGCAGGAGGTTCGGTTTAAACTGGATGAAAAAGGAAAGCCCATCGGTATAATGATTAAAGAAAGCAAGGAAGCACATCAGCTGATTGAAGAGTTTATGCTTCTTGCCAATAAAACAGTGGCCGAGTTTGTAGGCAAGGCCCGGTTCAATAAAAAGGAAATTCCCTTTGTTTACCGGGTGCATGATACGCCCGATGAAACCAAGCTGACGCCTTTTATTGCTTTTGCCAAAAAATACGGACATCATTTTGATACCTCCTCTCCGGAAGGAATTGCTTCTTCATTTAATCAGATGCTGGCAGATGCTCACGGTAAACCGGAGCAGCATGTGCTGGAGCAGTTGGGGATCCGGACAATGGCCAAAGCCATTTACACTACTGAAAATATAGGTCATTACGGGCTTGGTTTCGAACACTATTGTCATTTTACATCGCCCATCCGGCGTTATCCGGATATTCTCGTCCACCGGATCCTGGAGGAAGTTCTTACCGAAAATATTCATCCCGATAAAAAGCTGGAACAAAAAAGCAAACATTGCAGTGAGCGCGAACGCGGTGCGATGGAAGCGGAAAGAGCCGCCAACAAGTACAAGCAGGTAGAGTATATGCAAAACTTTTTAGGCGATGAGTTTGAAGGAGTGATCAGCGGGGTGGCCGCTTTTGGGTTTTGGGTAGAAACGGTTGAACATAAATGTGAAGGCCTGGTCAGCATTGCAAGTTTATCCGATTACGACGATTTCCGTTTGGTGGAAGGCGATTATAGTTTAGCTGGACTGCGAAGCGGTCGTAAATTCCGGATGGGCGATAAGGTAGTTATCAAGGTTGTATCGGCGAACCTGAGCCGACGCCAGCTTGATTACGAATGGGTGATCGCCGCTGGTGTATCGGAAGACAAAAAGCTTTCGGAAAAAACAGGGCCGCCGGTAATAAAGAAGGCCGCACAGAAAAAGCGCAAGAAAGAGTAGAAAATCGTTGTTTCATTAAGGCCAGCCAGGGCTTTCGGTATAATAAATTAAAATAAAGTTAATGCACGTGCATTCTTTCGAACAGTTATCACAGGAGTTTCAATCCCGATTCGCTATCCGTCATTTCCCGGAAACACCGGCATCATTGTATGATCCGGGCCAGTATTTTCTTGAACTGGGCGGAAAAAGAATCAGACCGGTTATGTGTTTAATGGCAAATGAGCTGTTTGGAGAAATCAATCCGGATGCCTACCAGGTGGCGGCCGCCATTGAACTGTTTCACAATTTTACGCTTATCCATGACGATATTATGGACAAAGCACCGCTGCGCCGCGGCAAACCCACGGTGCATGCGCTTTATGGTGAACCAAACGCATTGCTTAGCGGCGATGTTATGCTGGTACAGGCATACGATTATCTGAATAATATTCATTCATCTTATCTGCAGCGGATAATCCGGATCTTTAATGCGGCTGCCCGCCAGGTTTGCGAGGGCCAGCAACTGGATATGGATTTTGAAAAGCTGGACTCCGTTCATATGGATGAATACATCGAAATGATTGCCTTAAAAACCTCGGTTTTACTG
>JAEZAY010000156.1 GCA_023427575.1 Bacteroidota bacterium
CGGTCTCGTGGGCTCGGTGATGTGTATTAGTCACAGAGGTGGGCCTTAATATTGCGTTATCAAACCCGACCGGAATATAAACAGACTCAGTCCGGCTACTGTTTATGAATTTATTTTTATGGTAAAAGTGGTTATAGTCGACGACCATGCGTTAGTGAGGGAAGCCTGGAGTATGATGCTTTCCAGAGATGACAGGTTAACTATAATTGAACAGTGCAGTGATGGAGAAGAGGCGGTTGAAACGGTTAAACGAATCTCTCCCGACGTGGTTCTAATGGATATTAATATGGAACCCATGAACGGACTTCAGGCTACAAAAGCAATTCGTCAGTTCGACTTCAACGTCAAAATAATCGGAATTTCCATTCATACAGAACCCGCTTATGTAAAAGGGCTGATTCTGTCGGGTGCAAATGGCTACGTGACCAAAAACTCTTCGGTAACTGAAATGATTGAAGCCATATTCACCGTAATGGAAGGCAGAGAATATATCTGCAAAGAAATCAGCGTAGGAATGGAAAAAGGCCGATGATTAGAAAGCGGCTGTTTCCTTCAACTCTTCCTTAAATGCCTTTCTCGCTTTTAATCCCAGCAGTTCAAACATGGCCATGTCTTCATCGAAAGCCGGATTTGGCGTGGTCAGCAGTTTTTCACCGGCAAAAATGGAATTGGCTCCTGCCATAAAACAGAATGCCTGTTCGGCTACACTCATTTCAGCCCTTCCCGCGCTTAAGCGAACCATTGTTTTTGGCATGATGATCCTTGCCGTGGCGATCATGCGGACCATATCCCAGATATCCACTTTATCGTTGTTTTCAAGCGGCGTTCCTTTCACCCGCACCAATGCATTCACCGGCACGCTTTCGGGATGTTGCGCCATGGTAGCCAGAGTATGCAGCATATTGATCCTGTCATCATGGGTTTCACCCAATCCAATAATACCACCGCAACAAACCGTAACGCCTGCCTTGCGAACATTCTCCAGGGTGCGCAGCCGGTCATCATATGTTCGGGTGGTAATGATTTCACCATAATATTCCGGGGAGGTATCCAGATTATGATTGTAGGCATGAAGACCGGCATCTGCCAGTCTTTTCGCCTGGTATTCGTTCAGCATTCCCAGGGTGCAGCAAACCTCCATTCCCATGGCATTCACTTCTTCCACCATTTCGACTACGCGGTCAAAATCGCGGTTATCACGAACTTCCCGCCAGGCTGCTCCCATACAGAATCGGGTAGACCCGGCATCTTTCGCTTTCTGCGCATATTCCATTACCTGCTCTTTTTTCATCAATGCCTGCACCGTAAGATCGGTATTGTAACGGGCAGCCTGCGGACAATAAGCGCAGTCTTCCGTACATCCTCCCGTTTTTATAGAAAGAAGAGTGCAAACCTGTACTTCGCCGGTGTCGTTGTACTCACGGTGAACAGTAGCCGCTTCAAAAACCAGGTCCAGCAATGGTTTATTGTAGATGGAATGAATTTCTTCTCTTGTCCAATTGTTGCGAATGGGGTGCATATTGTATTTTTTATCCCGCGATATAGATGATCAAAATAAAATCAGAAATAACTAAGATTGGTATCTGTATTTAAGGTAAGTACCGTTTCATACATCAGACGGATGGTTTGCTCGATATCGTTGCGATGCAGCATCTCCACCGTTGTGTGCATATAGCGAAGGGGAATCGAAATCAGCACCGAAGGGCATCCGTCATTGGCATATGCAAATGAATCGGTATCGGTTCCGGTGCTCCGCGAAACGGCGCGCATCTGAACGGCAATCTGATTGTTCTCCGCCACTTCCTGAACAAGGGCCAGCAGTTTGTTATGAACAGCCGGGCCAAAAGCCAGGGACGGCCCTTTTCCACAGGCCACATCCCCTTCAATGATCTTATTGATCATGGGCGTATAGGTATCGTGGGTAACATCAGTAATAATGGCAATATTTGGTTTAATCCGGCGGGCGATCATTTCCGCGCCGCGCAAGCCAACTTCTTCCTGAACAGCATTTACCACATATAGTCCGAAGGGTAATTTCTTTTTATTTTCCTTCAATAAGCGGGCAACTTCGGCAATCATGAAGCCTCCGATTCGGTTATCGAATGCGCGACCGATATAATAACCGTTAGCCAGTTCATCGAACCCATCCTGGTAGGTAACTACCGACCCGACATGAATGCCCAGTTCTTCCACCTCGGCTTTGTTTCGGGCACCACAATCCAGGAAAAGGTTATCAACCTTTGGTTGCGTTTCTTTTGAGTCGAGATTATTGATCCTGGTATGAATGGCCGGCCATCCGAACACCGCTTTCACCGGTCCTTTTTTCCCGTGAACAAAAACTCTTTGCCCGGGTGCGATCTGGTGATCCACGCCGCCATTTCGTTTCAGATAGATAAGGCCCTCGGCATTGATATAATTTACAAACCATGAAATTTCATCAGCATGAGCTTCAATCACGACCTTGAAAGGCGAATCCGGATTGATCACACCAACCGCAGTTCCATACGGATCGGTAAAATGGCTGTCAACATACGGTTTCAGGTATTCCAGCCAGATTTTTTGTCCGCTGCTTTCAAAACCTACCGGTGAAGCAGTATTTATATATTGACGAAGGAATTCAAAAGATTTTTCCGTAATGATCGGGCTCTGTTTCGTCTTTTTGGCCATATAAAAATTTTAGAGGCGTAAAAATAGCTAAAATCAAAAGAACGGAGTGATTAATGCTGAAGCCATCATCAAACCATCGAGGATGAAATAATAAAAATAATCGGAACGCTGGTTTTTTGAACCGGGGTAAAGAGCCGTGGTAACCAGGGCGGGGATCAATAATGCCCCGATAACCGGAAAAGAAAAGCCGGATTGAAAAAGAGCGATTGTTGCCACACAGTAAATGAATATGGAAGAATAGAACAGCCTGTCTACTTTTTTTTCGCTGAACCAGGTGATCATGCTTCGGATCCCCTGGCGACGGTCCTCTTCGCGATCGCGGTAATCAAATATTATACAGATAGCATAGATCAGAAAAAACCGTGCTATGGTAAACAAGATTTCGGATGTATCCCAGTTATTTCCCCCAATAACAACCGGCAGTACAGTGGTCACATACACCCATACAAAACTTAGGTAAATGGTTTTACCAATGGCAATACGGCGAAGCCAGACCGAAAACAGAAAGGGCATTTTCGGAGCTGTGTAAAGAAAGGTCAGAAATACAGCACCGGCAAGCCAGGGCCAGTGAACCAATAAAGGGAGCGCCGTTATTGCCGCCCCGATCGCGCCGCTTAAAATTAGGATGATGTGCAGGGCTTTATGCTGTTGGGTCCAGTTCACTCTTGCATTTTCGGAGGCCTGATCGGGTGTAAAATACCAGTGAAAATTATAACTGCAGATGGTGGCGAAAAAAACGAAGC
>JAEZAY010000168.1 GCA_023427575.1 Bacteroidota bacterium
TTGGCCGGGCGAATGGCCTTCAGCAGTTTTTTGGCAATCACCCCGGCAGCTACCAGCGATACGGTCAGGCGACCGCTGAAATGCCCGCCGCCGCGAAAATCTTCAAAGCCTCCGAACTTTTTATGCGCCACAAAGTCGGCATGACCGGGCCTTGGAATGGCGCGTTGTTTTTCGTAATCACCGGAACGGGTGTTTTTGTTTTCGAAGAGAATGGTAATCGGAGCTCCCGTTGTTGTATTGTTGAACAGGCCGCTTTTGAATAAAGGAAGATCGTCTTCCTTACGCGGGGTGGTTCCTTTTTGCATGCCGCCCTTGCGGCGTTCAATATCGTCTGTGAAATCTTCTGCCAGCACAGGCAATCCGGCAGGACATCCATCAATATTGATTCCAGCGCTTTCACCATGCGATTCGCCAAATATGGATATTCTGAAGATGCGGCCGAATGTATTCAAAACAAAAAGTTTTAGGAATTAATGTTCTATAACGGTTACGCCTACCTGTGAAAGATGTTTGTAAAATTCGGGATAAGACTTATTGATGGCAAAAGCTTCTTCTATCACCGTTTCGCCTGTTGCTTTTAAAGCAGCAACAGCGCAGGCCATCGCAATGCGGTGATCATGATGCGAGTGAACACCGGCACCGTTCAATCCGGCTCCGCCCTCAATATACATCAGATCATCTTCGAGTCGAATGGGAACGCCCATTTTTCCAAACTCTTCCTGCAGGGTAAGAGCCCGGTTGCTTTCTTTATGAGTAAGCCTGCTAACGCCTTTCAGCACCGTTGTTGGGTTGCAATAGGAAGCTAGGGCAACCAGGGGTGGAAAAAGATCCGGACAATCGGTAGCGTCGAACCTGAATGAAGTCAATGCAGCCTGGCTGATCTGAATTTCGTCCTTACCCACCTGCATTTTGGCACCGGAATCTTTTAAAGCCTGCAGTATCGCTTTATCAGCCTGGGTTGAGTCGGGATCAAGACCCTTCACCGTGATGCTGCCTGCAATGGCGCCGGCTACCAGCAAAAATGCAGCCCCGCTCCAATCGCCTTCAATGGTATAATCTGCGGGTGTCAATCCCTGATTATTATTGTCGAAATAAAATTCTTCGTAATTCCTGTTTTCAACCTTTACACCGAATTTATATAATACATCGAGGGTAAGATCGATATAGGGGCGGCTGGTTAGATTGTCAACAAATACGGAAACATCTTTTGCCCCGGCAGCCGCGAAGGACATTAAGATCCCGGTGAGAAACTGGGAGCTAAGCGAGCCATCTACGCGGATATTAGCTGGCCTTACCGGGCCCTGGATATGCAGGGGAAGTTTGCCATTATTGGAGCGAATGGAAACGCCTGCTAACGGCAGGATCTGATCGAAGAAATCCATTGGCCTCGTAATCAGGCTTCCGGTACCGGTAATGGTTAATTGTTTTTCGCTGAGCGCAGCCAGTGGCGTGAACATCCTGATTCCAAGCCCGCTTTCACCGCAGTGAATGGTATCGGAAACCGGATCCACCCCTTTGCCTGTAATCAGAAGATCTCCGCTGCCGGTTTTTGCAACCACAGCGCCCAGCTTCTGGATTACATCGAGAGCAGCCAGATCATCATTGGAAGATCCGGGGCGGCGAATCAATGTTTCACCCCGCGCCAGTAAAGCCGCCGCCAGCGCACGCTGCATTGAGCTTTTGGAAGCCGCCGCTTCAATGTTTCCACTGATCACCGATGGTTTAACCGTAACTTTCATCAGCTATAATTCATTTATATATTCCTTTAATTCCGCCAGAGCGATTGCCTCTACTTTTCCTTTCCCGATCTTCTCAAGCAGGATATAGCGCATGGAATCACTGATCTTCTTTTTGTCTTTTTTAAGCATTTCGAAAGCTGCCGCCCGGTCGTAATCAAATTGTACGGGCAGGCCATACCTTTCAATCAGCGCTTCTACCCGATCGCTCTGCTTAAATTTTAAGCGTTGTTCTGAGATGCGGCATGCAGCCATCATCCCGATGGAAACAGCCTGACCATGCGAAAGACCATAGGGCGTTTCAATAGCATGTGCCAGGGTATGGCCGAAATTCAAAAGACGTCGTTCACCGGTTTCAAATTCATCGTTCTTTACGACGGCCGCCTTGATTTTCGCGTTGCGCTGGATGAGCGCGCCCAGCAGGTTTTTTTTCTTTCTGAAAGCGCCCAGGTTATGATTTTCCAGAAGCTTAAACATGGCTGAATCGCGGATGCATGCATGTTTGATGATCTCCGCAAATCCGTTGATCCATTCCGGATCGGGAAGTGAGCTCAGCAGGGAAATATCATAAAGGAGAAAAGAAGGCTGGCGAATCAGCCCCACCAGATTTTTATAGGGGCCCACATCAATGCCATTTTTCCCTCCGATGGCCGCGTCTACCATGGCCAGAATAGTGGTTGGAATAAATCCAAACCCGATTCCGCGCATATACACCGAAGCTACATAACCGGTAATATCGGTAATAACGCCCCCGCCCACACCGATCAAAAACGTTTGACGATCGGCGTTATGAGCAATAAGTTCTGCGATGATCCGGTCTGCTGTGGACTGAACTTTATTGGACTCACCGGGTTCTATTACAATGACCGGAAATTTCCCAAATCTTCGCTTTTGCGCCGCATAAATGTTCGCATCGGTAATGAAGATCAGGTTCCGGGTTCCGGCAAATGAAGCGGGATCCCGGAATTTCGCATCAAAATAGAAATCCGTTTTTCCGGAAGAGAAACGAACCGTTGTTTTTTTCATGATAAACGGGAACCGGCTTAGCGGTTCATCACCTTATTCTGATGGTTGATGCTTTCCATATGAACAGCATCAAAGTATTTTGTGATAAAATCTTTGCTTAAGCCCAATCCCTGTCCTTTCACATAGGCTCTTTCAAGAATTTCGTTCCAGCGATTGGTTTGCAGGATGGTAATATTATTGTTCTTCTTAAAATCACCAATAGCATCTGCGATCTTCATTCTTTGCCCAAGCAACTGCATCAATTCATCATCGAGGTGATTGATCTGCTGGCGCAGTCTTTCAAGAGCAGCATGGTATTCTTCGGAAGAAATATCTTCTTTTCTCCAGATGATGGTATTGAGCATTTCTGCCAGGCGATCCGGAGTAACCTGCTGTTTAGCATCGCTCCAGGCGCTGTCGGGATTGATATGACTTTCGATCATCAGTCCGTCGAAATCGAGGTCAATTGCTTTCTGGGCCACATCCAGCAGAATATCGCGGCGACCACAGATATGAGAAGGATCGTTGATGATCATCATCTCCGGATTTCTTCTTTTCATTTCGATGGCCAGATGCCACATGGGGGCGTTCCTGAACTCAGTGTTTCCATAAGAAGAGAAGCCCCGATGGATTAAACCAATCTGACTGATCCCTGCTTTTGCAACCCGCTCAACGGCACCGGTCCAGAGTTCCAGATCCGGATTGATCGGATTTTTGATCAGCACGGGAACATTGGCGCCGCGAAGCGCATCGGCCACTTCCTGAACACTGAACGGATTCACCGTAGTGCGGGCACCAATCCACAATACATCAACGTCGAAATGAAGCGCGTCTTCCACCTGTTTACCGGTTGCCACTTCTACAGCAGTTGGCAAACCCGTCTGGCTTTTCGCTTTTTGCAGCCAGGGCAGGCCCTTGGTACCAATGCCTTCAAAACTTCCGGGTCTTGTCCGGGGTTTCCAGATGCCGGCTCTTAAAATATCCACTTTACCTGTTTCGGCCAACTGGCGGGCGGTTTCCAGAACCTGCTCTTCGGTTTCAGCACTGCAGGGGCCTGATATGATCAGAGGTCTCTTTTCAAGAACCGTGCTGATCGGCGATTGTGCATTCAATGTCTGCTCCATCTATTGATGTTTTATTTAATGTAAGTATTGGTGATCTACGGAAATGCCGGCGATCCCTAGCGGTTTGCATCATTCATTCGGATCCTTCTTCCCTTGTAATTTTTACCATCAATCGCGCGGATCATTTTCGGAGCCGCTTCCTTATCGATTTCAATCCAGCTATTCATTTCCTTCAAATCAATCCGGCCCAGCACTTCTTTTTTCAGATCGCTCATATCGAGGATAAACTGAAGAAAGCTGGCTTTGTAAAAACCGTCCTTGGTTCCCAGATTCACAAACAGGCGGGCATAATCATTATTCCCGCCACTATATTCCCGGCGACCCGTTTCCCTGCGGCGATCATCTCTTACAGCGCCACCCTGAGCACGATCTCTTCTTCCCAATGGCTCCCGAAGCCTTTCGCGTACGTTCAGGTCTTCCGCATTCTCATAGTATTTGAGGAAACGGTCAAACTCCATCGCGGCCACTCTTTTCAGAATCTCTTCTTTTGTAATATCGGCAAACTTTTCTTCCAGCATGGGTACATAGGTTTCATAGTCACCATGACTGATATCGGCCTGTAAAAGCTTGTCCATAAACATATAAAACTGCTTCCGGCAAACATCTTTTCCGCTGGGGATTTCAAGCTTATGAAAAGGAGCCTGGATCATGCGTTCAATCTGGCGAAGTTTCCCAACCTCACGGCTATGGATAATCGACATACAGATCCCGGTATTTCCGGCCCTGCCGGTTCTTCCGCTGCGATGCGTGTATACTTCCACATCATCCGGTAATTCATAGTTAATTACATGGGTGATGTCTTTCACATCTATACCCCTGGCGGCCACATCGGTTGCAATCAGCAACTGCAGGGTTTTATCGCGGAACTCGCCCATTACCTTATCACGCTGCTGCTGGGTAAGATCGCCATGCAGCGCATCAATATCATAACCCTCGCGGGTGAGTTTTTCAGCGATCTGCTGCGCATCTATTTTTGTACGGGTAAATATGATCCCATAGATACCAGGATTAAAATCAATGAGGCGCTTCAGCGTTTCATAACGGTGCTGCGCATTTGTAACATAATACTGATGATCAATATTCTTATTGCCGGTATTCACTTTGCCAACCGTGATCTCGAGCGGCTTGTCCATGTATTTTTTGCTCACGCGACGGATTTCCGGCGGCATGGTTGCGCTGAACAGCCAGGTTGCTTCGCGCTGCGGCGTATTCTGAAGTATAAATTCAATGTCTTCCTGAAATCCCATATTCAGCATTTCATCTGCTTCATCCAGCACCACATAGGAAATCTGCTCCAGGTTGATTGCCTTTCTTTCGATCAGATCGATCAGGCGGCCGGGAGTGGCCACTACAACCTGAATGCCTCTGCGAAGCTCGCGGATCTGTGCGCCGATGGGCGTACCACCATATACGGCCAGCACATGCATTCCGGGCATAAACTTTTTGAAAGCTTCCATCTCATGCACGATCTGCAAACAAAGTTCGCGGGTAGGACAAACTACCAGCGCCTGCGGATACTTCTTTTCATCACTCACCAGTTGAAGTAAGGGTAAGCCGAATGCAGCCGTTTTTCCAGTGCCCGTTTGAGCAAGTCCAACCAGGTCTTTCGTTCCGCTAAGCAGAACCGGAATTGCCTGTTCCTGAATTGGGGTGGGGTTAAC
>JAEZAY010000175.1 GCA_023427575.1 Bacteroidota bacterium
TCTATGTGCAGGCCTGGGAGCAAATGGAACTTAAGCAACGCGCCAGACATATCGCTGCGGTGATTAAATCATTTTTGCCGGAAGACTATGAGCAGAACATTCAAACTTTAAAAGCCCTGATTCAATCGATCGAAAGTCATGGTTTTAAAGCGAAGAGCATCGAGTACCTGTTTTTCCCGGAATTTATTGAGGGCTATGGTCTTGAACATGTGGATATTTCCCTGGATGCAATTGAATCGGTCACCGGGTTTATTACCTGCGAATTTGCGATCCGGCCTTTTCTAATCCGCGATCCGGAAACCATAATGAATAAAATGCTAGAATGGTCAAAGCATGAGAATCTGCATGTTCGACGCTTGTCCAGCGAAGGCTGCCGGCCCGGGCTGCCATGGGCAATGGCGGTTCCGATCCTCAAAAAAGATCCAGGGCCCATCATTCCTATCCTGGAAAATTTGAAGAACGATGAATCGGAGTATGTCCGAAGAAGTGTTGCCAACAATCTGAATGATATTTCCAAAAATCAGCCGGAACTTGTTTTTGACATTGCAAAAAAATGGAAAGGCCGATCGGAATTCACAGATAAGATAATAAGGCATGGATGCCGAACCATGCTGAAGAGAGCCCATCCCGGAATTCTAAACCTGTTTGGACTTGGTTCAGCATCCGGAATAAAAATCGATAAGCTGGAACTGGGCCACCGGAGCCTAACAATCGGGGAAGCGCAAAGCATCCGTTTTCTGCTCCGGCATTCAAACAAAAAAGAAATGCTGATCCGGATTGAAATGGCCGTTTATTACACGAAGGCGAACGGCAAAAAAGCCCGAAAATTATTCAGGGTTTCGGAGAACAGGTTTCAGCCCAAAAAAGATTACGAGTTTAAAAGAAAACTTTCCTTTCGGGATCTGACCACCAGAAAACATTATGAAGGCAGGCATAAAATTGCCGTCGTGGTAAATGGATTTGAAATGAAGGGAAAAGAGTTTCAACTGAATAAATTCTGATCACTCTGTGCCGGGTTTGGCGATATCGGGAGGCGTTTGTACCGGACCCAGTTTAACTTCCTTCATGATCAGGCGGTCTTTGATGTAAGTAATCTTTGTCTTGCCATGTGGAGCTGGAATGCCATCTTCATTCAGGTTTACGAAAACGAGTTTTGCGATCTGCAGGATAGGTTCGCGGGTAAGCATATTTCGCACTTCGCATCTCATGGTGAGTGAAGTGCTCCCAAACTGTGTGGCTACAATTCCAATTTCGATTATATCACCCTGTTTGGGTGCATTGATAAAATTTATTTCTGAAATGAACTTGGTGACAACCCGATTGTTTTCCAGTTGAACGATTGCATAGATCACCGCTTCTTCATCTATCCACTGCAATAATCGGCCACCAAACAAACTGTGATTTGGATTCAGATCCTCGGGCTTTACCCATTTACGGGTATGAAAATTAAGGATTGATTCAGGCACATCCATAAGCAGGGGTTTTGATCAGTTTCGAAAAGCAAAAATAAAAATGGGTAAAGTCAAAGTTAGTACAAAACCATCCATTGCCCTTCTTCATTCACCGTGTAAGACAAGCCATTGCTCATTTCATACACTTCTTTCCCGGTTTTGGGATCGGTGGTGCGCTTTTTTTCATATACGCGGATCCCGTTATTTTCCCTTGTAAGATAAACTGTCAACGCGCTGATGGTGGGCGGCAGTTCATGCAGCCATTGTTCATCATTTTCTTTTACAAATGCCTGACTCATAAAATTATTTTATTTGTTTAAAGTAGCCCTTGACCTGGCCTGGTCGATGATAAAAGAACTGGTGGATTTTAACAGGCCTTCCGGCACTTTTAAATCCCCGCTGGTGGCATCGATCAGCCCATTCCGTTCGTCTTCAATATTTGTTGCCTGCGTATAAATATCACCTGCTATCGGGCGTGCGCGCAGTTCTTTTTTAAATGCTGCAATCTGGCTGGTTCTTTCTTCAATATTGGTTGGGCCTCCATAATCCGGAAAGCCAAAGCCGCCCCATTCACTAACGATCAGGGGCACCTGCCGGCGATAAAAAAACGGATCTCCAACAACAAGCGGAAAAGCCGCCACGCCTATCATCTCACCGGCTACAAGCTGATCGAGCAGTTGGCGCCAGCGCCCGATCTCGGGGGTATACAAATGGGCGGTCAGCAAATCCGATTTCAGTCTGCCTTCCAATGATATATGCTGCCATCCATCATTATCAACCACCAGAAACTGAGGATGGTTGATATGCATATAATGATACATTTCTATGATATAGCTGCGGGTTTCCTCATTGGTTGCAATATCCTGGGCCCCCCAGTCTTCATTGTATAAACTCCAGATCACCACGCTGGGATGCGTTTCAATCAGTGTCAGCATTCGCATCAGTTCTTCGCGATGATTTTTCCTGCTTCTAAAACTGGAATTATGCGGACTGGGCACTTCCACCCACAACATCAACCCAAGCTTATCGGCCAGATTATAGATGCGCGGATCAACGCCAGCAATATGAATGCGGACAAGGTTACAACCCAGTTTTTTCATGGCGTGCATATGTCTTTTTATCTCTTCATAGCTGGCGGCTCCCGGCTGGTACAGAATTCCATCAAGATAAACGGGCTGGTTGTTAAGATAGACACAACATCCGCGGGACTCGATCTTTCGGAGTCCGAAATGGGATTCAATTTCTGAAACATGGCCATGTTCATCACGAAGCTGCGCGATCAGGCGGTAGAGATGCGGGTTTTCCGGCGACCATAATTCAGCTTCCGGAACGGCAATAACCACCCTTTGCTGTTTTTGGCCTGCTTCAAGCATAAGCGGAAAATCGGCGCTGGCCAGCGGTTCAGAATCCGACTGCCGGCGATGGTAAACATTCATCCGTAATGTATAGCTGCCGGGATCATGAATCCGGATAGTAACGTTGAAACGAACGAGGTTGTCTTCCACCAGACTTACCACACCAACCCTTGACCGAAGGCGGTTTCTTTCCACAGATTCGAGCCATACACTTCGAACGGCGCCGGTATAGGTCTGATACCAGATTCCACCTCTTTTATAAACATGCGATTCCTGCTTGCCTCTGGGAATATCGGCATCCATCGTATCGGAAATGCGCACCGTAAGCCGGTTTACGGGCCGGAGAATATCTTCACTGAGTTCATATGAAAACGAGGTGTATTCGCCCCGGTGTACCATGGCGCCCTCGATGGTGGTAAGCTGAGTGCCATTCAGCCAAACCTGGGTTTCATAACCGCAGGCGCCAAAAGTAAGCTGCAGCATATCGGGGGCCCCATTTGCCGACCGGTCGGGAAGTGGAAATTCCCGTTCATACCAGGCAACCACTTTATCCGTCCAGGTTTTGTCAATGCTGTCGTCTTTGGCATTTTCCATATGGTGCTCCACCGATCCGGGCCAGATAGCGGTATAGGGGTACTCATGCCCCAGGTGCCAGCTTTCGCGGATCCCGATATCATCGCGGTCGAGGGCAAATTTCCATTCTCCGTCAAGTAATATAAAGGAGTTTGGCCGCAGAACGGCACGCGGTAATGGGTTTCGTTCTGCTTCATCCAACTGGATCTCTTCCCGGCTTTTCGTAAGGCTGTAGTTCGGATGTTTTAATTCCATG
The DNA here is from genome assembly GCA_023427575.1 of Bacteroidota bacterium. Classification (GTDB taxonomy): domain Bacteria; phylum Bacteroidota; class Bacteroidia; order Chitinophagales; family Chitinophagaceae; genus Flavitalea. The sequence continues at coordinate 3,636 of JAEZAY010000175.1, forward strand.
CTAATAAACTCTTTTTAAAAATGTCGGCCGGCCGAGATGCAACCGGCATAGAGTTTACGCAAAAACTTTGCCCTGACCCGGCGGCAACTTTAGCAATAATTTTCCGTATATTCAGTAAACCCGAAAGCCCGAAAATCCTATCGAACCGCCCCGGAAGATTGATCTGCGAACCTGAAATGATCCATCAACGTTTTCTTACATGAGAAGAACAGCGATTTTGATTCTGGTACTGGCAACTGCATCCCTGGCAGCCAGAGCGGATCATATTACCGGCGGTGAAATGTTTTTCCGGCTGGTGAGTTCAAATGGCGCTAACAATACCTACGCCGTAACCCTGAAACTATTCAAGTGGTGTGAAAGCAACCGGCAACTTGTTAACCCCGGGATCATATCTGTTTTCAACAAAAGTTCCAACCTGCGCATTACCGATTTATCGGTTCCGATTATGCGGATAGAAACATTGCGGCTTGATAACACCAATAAATGCATTACCGATCCGCCCCGGGTTTGTTATGAGGTAGCTTATTTCGAGTTCACCGTGCAATTACCGGTTTCAGTAGATGGCTATATACTTTCTTTTCAGGTTGTTTACCGGATCAGCGGCATCACAAACTTTGTTCCGAACAATAATAATATCGGCGCTACCTATATTGGCGAAATTCCGGGAACTGCCGCAGAAACTACCGGTCCGGCAAATAACAGCGCCCGGTTCACGGGCAGTGATATGGTAGTGGTTTGTGCCGGCAACTCTTTTTCATACAGTTTTGCCGCCGATGATTCCGATGGAGATCTGCTTTCCTATTCTTTCTGTGATGCGTACCAGGGCGGAAGCGGGGGCTTTAACCGCGAAGCCATTCCTCCGGCGGCCCCACCCTATGCATCTGTTCCCTATAGCGGCACATTCACCGGCAATAGTCCTTTGGGCAGTAATGTTCGCATAGATCCGAACACCGGAATGATCACCGGTATCGCCCCCCAATCCGGAATTTATGTGGTAACGGTTTGTGTAAATGAAATCCGCAATGGAAAGATCATTGCCACCCAGCGAAAGGATCTTCAGCTTAATATCACTTCCTGCACCATCGCTTCTGCTTCGCTGGAACCGGAAATTATGGTTTGCGGGGAAACGAGATCAGTGGCTTTAAAAAATTTGTCGACAAGCCCACTGATTAATACTTACAACTGGGATTTTATTGATCAGAAAGGAAACAGCATTTATAGTTCCAATGCATCTTCCGCAGAGTTTACGTTTCCTGATACCGGTTTATACCGGATCCGGCTGGCGATCAACCGGGGCCAGGATTGCGCGGACTCATCCGAGTCTATCGCGAGGGTTTATCCCGGATTTAAACCCGATTTTAATTACGATGGCATTTGTTTGAACCGGCCAACGGCTTTCAAAGATGCAACAACTACCGTTTATGGTTCCGTGAATTCATGGCAATGGATAATAGAGCCGCCGATTGGCATTTTCAACAGTAAAAACCCCGATTACCATTTTACCAGTTTGGGCAGAAAAAATGTGCAGTTAATTGTATCCAATACCAATGGATGCATCGATACGGTTTCAAAAGACCTGAGCATTGTAGATAAGCCGCCGCTTGGACTTGGTTTCAACGACACGCTGATTTGCGCGAATGATCCGCTTCAGCTACAAGCGAATGCCAGCGGCCGTTTCAGCTGGTCGCCGCAAACTGCAATGGTAAACAGCATGAGTGCTTCACCCCGGGTATCGCCCGCCAGCACGACCATGTATTATGTTGATCTTGATGATGGAGGATGTACCAACCGCGATTCAGTATTGGTTCGGGTGGTGAATAAAGTTGATCTGGAAATCATGAACGATTCAGTGGTTTGTTCGAACGATCCGGCCAGCCTCTGGGTGCGGTCGAACGGATTGAGATATTCCTGGTCGCCGGCCGAAGTTCTGGATAATCCCGTGATCGCAAATCCACACGCCAGGGTAAACAAAGAAACCCGTTTTACGGTTATAGCAAGCATCGGCGGATGCAGCGCGGCCGAAGAAGTTACCCTTCGGGCAGTCCCCTTTCCGGTGGCGGATGCCGGCCCCGATACAACTATCTGTTTTAATTCGTCGGTGATCCTGAAAGGAAATATAAGCGGATCTTCCTTTTTCTGGTCGGAAAATATAGATGCTTCCAGCAGAACCATGCTGGAACCGATGGCCAGGCCGGCCTCCAGTTCGCTGTATATCCTTTCGGTTTATGATACGGCAGGTTGTCCTAAACCAGGGCTCGATACCTGCATGGTAACCGTACTTCCGAAAGTAGAACCTTTTGCGGGCCGTGATACCAGCGTTATTATCGGTCAGCCCCTGCAACTGAATGCATCGGGCGGTACAGGTTATTTATGGACCCCTTCCTATGCACTCAATGCCAGTAATATTCCCAATCCGCTTGCATTATTTCAGCAGTCATCCGAAGGTATTTTATACACCGTACATGTTTCCAATGAAGCCGGATGTACTGATTCGGCCAGCATCCGGGTTAAAGTTTTTAATTCGATGGCGGAGGTATTCGTACCAAACGCGTTCACACCAAACGGGGATGGAAAAAACGACCGCCTGAATTTTGTTACTGCTGGAATTCAAAAGGTTGAATCCTTTACGATCTATAACCGGTGGGGTCAGCTTGTTTATAGTTCAATCAGCAATGAAGCCGGGTGGAGCGGCGATCTCGGGGGAAACCCGGCTACCAGCGGCACCTATGTATGGATTGTAAAAGCCATTGACTTTAACGGCAATCCATACCTGAAGAAAGGTACGGTTACACTTATTCGTTAGGGCCCGGTTGATGAGGTTCAAGATTCAATTTTCAATTCTGAAATCATTCCCGTTTTATTCGGTACAGCATACAGCCGGCACGGCAGCCAGTGTGGAAGTGCGCAGGATCCGGTAACCACCCAGATCATCGGTTAAAGGCCGGGGTCCCTGTTCGAATCCGGTTTCTTTTTGATCGAGAATTGAATGCGTTTGATCTACGGCCGCAGACACCGCGTTCAGGTACGATTCGAATTGCTGCACCGAAACCTCTCTGGTCGCTACCCGCGAGTGCAGATTATCCTGGCGAACCTGCATGGCCATCCGCTCTCTCAGGATTTCCTGATTTGGCGTAAACTTATCATAGCCGGGGAGAAGCTCCACGCAGAGTACGCTCAGTGGGCTGTCTTCAGGCAATCCATACGCGTTCAGCAATGCTTCAATATCTTTATTGCTCCAGGCTGTAAACCCAAGAGGAACCGAGTCAGTATTCATGATCAAAGAAGGGAAGCCGTTCGGATCCACAACCTGATTTTTCCGAAGGATCAGCTTTCGATCAGCAATCAGAATATTGCGGTTATCGGAATCATCGGCCATCCTCACCTGCGCGTACAGCAATGCCCATAACTCTGTTCGTGGAGGGCTGGCCGTTACATTTTTGCCTCCGAACACCGCCGTTGCAAAAGGCGCGGAAACTGTTATTGAAAGCTCATTCCGGTTTGGAACACAGATCAGCTGCGGCAATGGAAACTGAACCCCGCTGCAATGCAGCACTCTTCCATGCCTTGCCCTGGCTGTAGACCAGGATCGCTTATGCCCCACCCTGAACTCGAGTTTAAAAAAGCCAAAAAGTTCCGGTGATTCAGGATGGAGGCCATGAGGCAATGGGACGATATAGTGCAAATCGCTGTCGCTTGCCTTGGTTAGCTCCTGCATTTTATCCAGGCCGGCCTTATCGTCGCTGTGAAGCGGAAGGATTTGCCGGATCGGTTCGGGGTCTACCGGTAAAGCTGGATCTGGCAGGGCCCGAAACATTTCGGGTTTCCAGCTTGCCAGTAAAGGATCGGCAGCATAATGCAAAACCCGTACATAATATGCATCGTCGGGATCAGCCACCGGCTGGTCAAATTCTACCCATAAATATTTTGCGCGTACTTCCGTATTGGCATACGATGCATCGCGGATGTATTTACTGTAAGCCAGTCCGGCACTTACTATTTTCGGCACCTGAGCGGGCGGATTGGTTATGGGCAGCATTAATGCCAGGTTGAGATCATCGTCTTTTTCGGCAGCCTCGTTCAGGTAATTAACCTGAATGCGGTAGGAAATCAATAGCTGATCGGGGAAATCCGTTTCTTTGACCGGCTTTGGTTCAACGGCATCTATAAAACAAATCTGCGTTTGGGAGCGGTCAGCCTCATTCAAAGCCTGGATGTTGATCGTATCTTTAATTTCCAGATCTCCGGCAAGTGTTTCTTTTGCCAGATTAAGGAGATCCGCGTTTTGGAATACATCACTGGCAGTATGATTGTTTAGAAATTCATCGCGGTCGGTATAGCCCATGATCTGCATCGCTTCTTTCAGAAAGATTTTTCTTCGGAAAATCCTAATACTTACCGGTTTAATTCCATCCCAGCTCCAGTCGCGGTTTAACAGTAAAGTGATGGGCACCAGCCATTGGTTCAGTAAATCGGAACGGGTGGAAAAACTGATGGATGTATTGTCCGGCGCTGCCGTATGACGGATAAAACGCGAAACTCCAAACTGCCATCTTTCGCCCTTCTTACCCATGAGCGAAAGACCTTTTGAACGGGCATCAATCGCGCCGGCCAGTCTTTCAATCATCCGTGAAGCCTGATGGTCTGTATCGCCATCGTTTATAAAAAAGTTAAGCAGCCCTGCTTCTAATTTCACGGGTTCTTCGGGTTGCAGGTATATACCCCGGATCATCGAATGC
>JAEZAY010000182.1 GCA_023427575.1 Bacteroidota bacterium
GTATTGAATGGCCCTGCTATTGGGTAAATTATCGTTTAACCGGTATTCGAGAAATCCCAGCTTCTGAAGAATTTTTGCGTACACGGAATCCCGCACCAAACCACAATTTTGAAACTGCTGTTTTAATTGCAGCAGGCGGTCTGATTTTTCCCGGGAAGAAAGTAGTGGCTGGCGGTCGAGTCCGGATACCAGGCCATTGATCTCGCTAGAACCTGCACATTGCGCCGCCACCTGCTTTGAGAAAAAAAACAGGGTCAGAAACAAGAGCGTACATGTTCGGATCCATTTCATAGCACCCGGAGATTATTGCAGGCCGCGGACAAGCACCCTTCCTTCGCGGACAAAAGGTTTCAATTCATCCTTCACAGTTATTAATCCGGCACTCTGCAGATCCGTGATCACGCTATCCTTATCCGGATTGGCCGAAAACCGCCAGTAATTCGTGGCGATTATTCCGGTCAGAATGGGAGTTGCAAAAGAAGAACCGTAGATAAAATTATTTTGCGTACGGGGATTTATAAAACCAAACCCCTTTGTTTCATCTGCCGGAACACCAATATCCACCACCGAAGGCGAATAATTCTGGGCGGGGCTAACCTTATCCATATTCCGGTTAACAGTAGTAACAGCAATCACGTTTTTCAGCTCCGGATCGGTTGAAAACGAGGCCGGATAAAATCCGATGAAGTCCAGATTTCGGATCTGATCATCGGAAGGTACCGGATAAAGGGTTCTGAAATCGGCTTCAATCTCCTCCGAACTGGCTTCATTGCCCGCAGCCGCAATCAGAAGGATTCCGGCCTTCGCCAGATGTTCTTTTATAAAATTTCTGAAAAGCGCGATGCAATATTCTTCATCAGCTGCTAACGGGGCATAATAGCCGAAGCTGGCGTTGATGATATGGGCGCCCTGTTTTTTAGCATAAGCGAATCCGCACAAGATGCTGTACAAATCACTTTTTCCATTCTGGTTATGGACCTTGACGGGAATTATCCGGATCGGATTCCCGGATTCGGCGACAGTTTGATCAATAATAAAACGTGAAACCAGGCTTCCATGAAAACCCGGGTTGTCATCCTGAAAATGCTGGTCGGGAACGGTAAAGTTCCAGCCTTTCAGCGCCCCCGGTATACAGGGACTTTGTACGGGATCTATGATGAACTGATCCATTTCGCCTTCGGCAAGCCCGGTATCAAATACCGCTACATTAATGGTGGGATGAAGATTTGTTAAAGGCTTACGGCCAATGGATTTATATGAATCATCCTTTAATGGCCTTCGCTTCGAACCTGGCAGGTTCATTTTAAGATTGGATGAAAAGTACACCACTTCATCTTCCCCTTCCACCGCGGTTTGTCTTTGCCTTTCAGTTCCCTTTTTTGCCGCCTCGGTTTTAATAAATGTTTCAATGCCCTCGCCCGAAAGCAATAACAAACTGTTATCGCAGTTACCGCAAATGCTTACAATCTTCACTTTATCCGGATCACCGCCACTGGCTTCAATTTGAGCCGTTATTTTTTTCAGCCAGTTAGTGAAAGCAAGATCATCCGAACCATCTTTACGCATCACGATCAACTGATCGGAGCCATCGCCACTTAGGTGTGAATAATCTTTCCGGAGATCAAGGTATTTTTTCCATTCATCTTCCTGCGGCACAGAAGGAATATCATCATCTTTCTTTTTCCCCCTGAACAGGGCCAGCAAAAGATAAAGAAGATATCGAAGCAGCCGGAGTATTGAAAAGGAACGCGATTTTCCTGTATCCATAAAATGACAGTATTAGCAGATGCGAAAACGGCAGGGAACGAATGGACAATTTTCCAGGGGCGGCAATCAAATGTATCCGGCCTTATTAAAATGGCCGACTAATGAACTTAAGATACGGCAGACAACGCTTTCAGCGTATGCTCCCGGAGCAAGATACAATGTATAAACTACCATGAATATACCACAAAGAGGTAATTATATTTTTGCCTTTTTATTTTTGATAACTGTCCTGGGCACCCGGTCCGGCCTGGGGCAAAACCAGCCATTGCCGGAAGAACCCGGAAGTGGCGACCGGATTTTCATTAGAGTCCATTTGAACAAAACCAGATCTTATGTGGGCGAACCTTTAATCGCCAGCTACGAACTTTACTCATCCGTTAATAGTGTTTCCTCCATCATCCGCCAGCCTGTCCTGAAAGGATTTTTGGTGAAAGATCTGATTTCAATTGTGAGTGCCATCGGCCGCCCTGCCCTGGTGGGAGGTCAAAAATTCGAAGTCTACACCCTCAAAAAATCCATTATCGTTCCCCTGAGCGAGGGCGAACTAATCCTGGATCCTATGGAGGTGGAAAACAGCATCAGGCAAATAGATCAACCAGCCCGGAGACCCGAGACCCTGGAAGAACTGATACAGCAGGCGGAAAGCGAAGAAAATTCCCCCAAGCTGGAAAATAAGACTTTCATCCGCAACAAACCGGTCTCGATTGAAGTGAAAGCGCTTCCGAATAACATCAACCCGGCCCAATCGCAGCAGGCGGTGGGTCGTTTTTCCATTGTATTGTTGTCTCCGGATTTGCAGGTGCAGACCTACCAACCGGCAGAGATCCGAATTCGGATCCGGGGCCGGGGAAATTTATTTTTTCTGAACCCGCCGGTGCTTTCTTTGCCCCCGGAGCTAAAAATGGATGGGGAGCCGCAAGTTCAAGATCACGATAAGAT
>JAEZAY010000187.1 GCA_023427575.1 Bacteroidota bacterium
ACGCCTTTTGCTGCAGAGGCAAAACTCAGCATCCCTACCTGCAGGGGAGAGTTTAGTGTTACCCCTGCTGCATTATTAATGCGTAGCGTAAGATCATTATTCGCATTGTCGATGGAGCCATTGTGTGAGAAAACGGTCTGATTGGTTGTTCCGTTTAATTCTACAACATAAAGATCGGTTGCGCCCACCGTTGCTGTAGCAGAAGATCCAAAACTGCCTGCACTGTGATTAAAGTTTCCGGCAACTCCCAGCACCGTTGTGTTTATAACAGCTTCTGACGATAGCTGCATATCGAATGCAGTTCCACCTGCATTGAAGTTTCCATTCACCTGCAAATTAACAAGCTGCGAGGCATCATCCATATCCGAAATCGCCACCACCGAATTTCCAGAAACTGTCAGGTCGCCTTCGATAATTACATTCACCGTACCCGGAGTTACATTTCTGTTTCCAAATAAGATCAGGGTGGAACCGTTGGTATTTACAATTTCAAGGTTGCCTTCGATCGTGATATTATACAGATCGAGCAGGATGGTTTCGGCTGACTGATTGGGACAATCATAATATATGGAACCCAGTGATTCAGTTTCAGCAACGCTAAACCCATCGTTTATAACACCGGTGATTTCAATTAGAGATAAAGGATCCCAGTTCAGATCGGGAATGAACCCACCATCTGATTCCATTTTCCATACTGCACCGGCATTTACAAATACATATTCATTACCGGTAAAATCGATCAGGGGCGAACTTGCATTCGCGCCAAATTCGATCCTTCCATTAATCTGAATGGCATTGCCAAGGCCGCCGCTGCTGGGAATTTCAAATACCGAACCCAGTCCGTTATCCGGGAAATCAGCATTTGTAAATCTCCAGGTTCCATTAATGGCAGCTTTCGCTCCATCGGCAAAACGTACATTAAAACCAATATCGGCGGTGGTGCTGACGATTAGAACGCTGTTCGCGTCAATTTGCAATGCAGGACTGGCTGAATTGGTACTGGTAAGCTCAATGTCTACATCCGATGCACCAGCCACCAGTAATACTCTTGAGTTACCGGTTACGATCAGGCGTGATAATAAAACACTGCCCAGATCCAGGTTGATTTGGGCATTATTGTCGATAAAGACCTGGTGTGAAGCTCCGTTGGGAACACCTGCCCCGCCACTGCCATTACTGGACCCTGACCAGTTCGATGCCGTATTCCAGTTTCCTGTTGCGCCCCCGACCCAGTAAAAATTTTGTGCGTGTGCATATACGGTGAATGCCAGGCATAAAATAAACAGGTAGAATTTTTTCATACTACGAATAAAATTTAAAAGAATAAAATTCCTAGGAAATGGATCTCAGAGGTCTTGTGGGCGGGTTGGATTGCAAGAAAGTGGGCAAATTACACTAATTACATATTCAATGCAACACTCTTTTCAATAATAAAAAGAAAGAAAATTCCAGATTTTGGAAAGCATTCGGATCCTGGAAAATCCGAATGTTGGGAACGGATTTCGGTACCGGTTCTGAAAAAACCGAAACCATAAGTCAAACACTGATAATCAATATCTATCTATTTTTTCCGGAAGAATAAACGGACAGGCGTACCCGTAAAATCGAAATGCTGCCGCAACTGATTTTCCAGATACTGACGATATGAATCTTTCACATCATCGGGATAATTACAGAAAAAAGCAAAAGATGGCACCTGCGTAGGCAATTGGGTAACGTACTTTATTTTTAAAGGATGGCCTCTTACCACTGGAGCCCGGTAATTTTCGATCGCCTTTAACATCACCTCATTCAACCTGGAAGTAGGAATATGCCTTTGCTTATTGGCATATACATCGAGTGCTACTTCTATTACTTTAAAGATCCGCGTTTTTTCAACGGCTGATATAAACAAAACAGGCACATCCGAAAATGGCGCAATCCGCTGTTTGATCGTTTTTTCGTAATCGCGGGCTGTATTGGTTTCCTTATCAATCAGGTCCCACTTATTTATCAGCAAAACAATGCCCTTGCCTTTTTTTGCGGCCGTGCCGAAAATATTCAGATCCTGGGCAGTAATGCCCTTGGTGGCATCAATTACGATCAAACAGACATCGGCTTCATCCATTGCCTTAATGGCCCGTATAACCGAATAAAATTCGAGGTCTTCATGCACTTTGGCCTTACGGCGAATCCCGGCCGTATCGATGAGCACAAACTCTTTTTGGAACAGTTTATAATGCGTATGTATTGTGTCGCGCGTGGTTCCTGCAATATCGCTCACAATGGTTCTTTCCTCCCCTACCAGCGCATTCAGTAAGGACGATTTCCCCACGTTAGGCTGGCCAATGATCGAAAGCTTCGGCAATGCGGCCACTTCTTCCGTTTCATCCGATTTTTTTTCGGTGATCAGCGCCGTTATCGCATCCAGCAGCTCGCCGGTTCCGCTTCCCGTCATCGAGGAAATAAAAAACATATTTTCAAAACCCAGACTGTAAAATTCGGAACCTTCCAGCAGCCGGCTGTGATTATCAACCTTATTCACCGCAACAAAAACAGGTTTCGATGTTCTTCGGATTACATCCGCCATTGACTCATCAAGATCAGTGATTCCTGTGGTAACATCCACCATAAAAATGATGGCATCGGCCTCATTCAAAGCGATCAAAACCTGCTTCTTGATTTCCTTTTCAAACACGTCATCACTCTGCGCTACAAAACCGCCTGTATCGATGATATTAAAACTTTTGCCATTCCAGTCGGCAACGCCATACTGACGGTCGCGGGTTACTCCGCTAACATCATCCACTATCGCTTTTCGCTGTTCCAGCATCCGGTTAAAAAAAGTGCTTTTTCCAACGTTCGGACGACCGACCACCGCTACTGTAAATCCCGACATAACCTTTGTATTATATATTTCTGTTTGAAAGTTTTCGCTCGCTGTTTTTACCGAACAATACTTCCCGCAATTAAATCTTATCTATTATTTGTACCCATATTCCCGAAGCATCAGGTCGTTATCACGCCATTTAGGCCTCACCTTCACGTATAGCTCGAGAAACACTTTTGATCCCAAAAAATTTTCCATTTCCTTTCGCGCTTCGGTACCCAGAAATTTAATCATCTTTCCGCCTTCGCCCAGCAATATCCCTTTTTGCGTTTCACGCTGAACAATGATATCGGCTACAATTTTTATTAGCGTGGATTTTTCCTTGAATTCATTCACCACCACAGTGGTATGATACGGGATTTCTTCCTTGTAAATCTGGTAAATCTTCTCTCTTACCATCTCGCCGATGAAAAATTTGGTGGGAAGATCAGAAACTTCATCGCCTTCAAAAAATGGCGGAGCTTCCGGCAGATATTTTAAAATCATCGTTATCAGTTCCGGAAATTCCACACTGCCAAGTGCCGAGATTGCCAGCGTATCGGAAGCATAGGACTTCGACCTGAAGTATTCAAGCGCCGCCGCTTTTTTCTTTTCGTCGGCCTGGTCGGTTTTATTTATAACAACCACACAGGGCACCCGAAGTTTCATTCCCTCAAAAATCCCATTCACTTCCTCCCAGTTTTCGTTAATATCCACCAGCAATATGGCCGCATCAGCATCTTCGAGAGCCGATTTCACGGCAAACATCATCTTTTCGTGCAGGCGGTATTTGGGTTCGATAATCCCGGGAGTGTCTGAAATGATAATCTGATAATCATCTTCCGTTAAAATGCCCTTGATGCGATGCCGGGTTGTTTGAACTTTTGAAGAAACAATGGCGAGCTTCTCACCCATTAAGGCGTTCATCAGGGTGCTTTTCCCGGCATTGGGACGACCAAATATGCTAACGAATCCGGCTTTCATCCGATAAAATTATAAATAATAAGAGGACCACGCATATTTCGGCCTGCCAGGGGCAGAAATGAAAAAAGGCCCTTTTCAGAGCCTTTTGTTGCGAAGGGAGGGATCGAACCTCCGACCTTCGGGTTATGAGCCCGACGAGCTACCGCTGCTCTACTTCGCGATGTGGGTTGCAAATGTACAACCTTTTCCTATTCAGTCCAAACAAATCTCAAAACTTTCAAAACACATTGGACCCGAACCATTCTATATCAGCCTTTTTTAGAAATACTGCTGGCTCCGCTGGACTTAATATCCTTTATAACTCCATTTCCTTTGTAATACACTCCGCTGGCTCCCGACGCTTTCGCATTCAGCTCTTTATTAACCGTTACTTTAATATCGGAAGCTCCGTTTGCTGATGCCACACATTTTTCAACATTGAAATCATAGCCTTTGAAGCTGCTGGCTCCGGAGGCGCTGACATCCAGCTCCGATGCGGTTCCGCTAATGGTGGCATCGGAAGCCCCGTTCAGATCGATTTTTAAACTGGTATAATCCAGATTCCCTCTAAAATCGCTGGCACCGGAAAGATTCATTGTTAATGAATTTCCCTTTAGTGTACCGGTGATATGTACATCACTGGCCCCGGAGGCATTCAGCTTTTCAAGGCTACGCAAAGAAATATAGGCTTTTAGTTTTTTATTGCCGGTATTCCACAGCGACCTTTCCGTAAAAGAAATTTGCAGCACTCCATTCTCCACTTCCGTTTTGATATGGCTTCGCGTTTCGGCATCACGGGCGCTTACAGCAACCGCATCTTCATTACCCTGACTTATATACAGGTCGATGGCATTGGAAACCCTGATCGCGTTAAAAGAACCTACCTTCCGCTGCTCGGCATTGACATCGTTGATTACCTGTTGCGAAATGCCCGCAAGCGGAATAATTACAGATAGAAACAGGAGAATTTTTTTCATTGCGGATAATTTAAAAATTTATGATATCTGCTCTTCGTTTGATCTTATTCAGGTGATTAACTTCTTTTAGAAACATTTCCGCCGCTGCCGGTTTTTACATTCCGGATCACACCATTGCCTTTGTATGAAACGTTTCCGCCGCTGCTCGCCCGTACCGACAATTCTTTGTTAACGGTAACCTGAACATTACTGCCGCTGCTGGTTTCTGCCTCGCAATTATCAGTAATCAGATCATAACCGTTAAACTGGCTGCCACTACTGCCTTCCACTTCAAGCCGCCCGGCTTTTCCGGAAATTTTAGCAATGGAGCCACTGCTTTGTTCAACTTTCATATCGGCCACATCAAAACGGCCTTCCACAATGGCCCCGCTTGAAACATCCATTTCGAGCTTCCCTGATCTGATCTCGCCATCGACCTTCACTATCGCTCCTGAACTGGCATCCAGGCCGGTCAGATCATCAACCGATACATAGGCGGTCAATTTTTTGTTCTTATTTCGCAGATCTCTTAAAAAATCCGAATCGTAATAGATTTTCAAAACTCCATTACTTACCTCTGTTTTAAGCCGGTCGCGGGTTTCCGGATCCGCCGCGCTAACGGCCACCGCTTCAGTATTGCCCTGGTTCAGCATAAGCCGGATGCCGGTGGACACTTTGATGGCATTAAAGGAACCAACTTTGCGAACCTGTGCATTTGGATCATTATATTGTTTCTGGGCCGACAACAGCAGCGATAACACCAGCCCGATTGAGAGCAAGAGCGATTTTTTCATGATAAGTTTTATTTAATGACTCTAAGTAAAAAAATTTGTTGCATAGTTTTTAATAAAACCGGATAGCCGGTATTTAAGTGAGACGAAGGCGGAAAATAAATGTTACAGAACGTTTAAAATATTTTGATCCTATATTTGCATCGTCGATCCAAAATGGACGATATCAGATTCCCGGGGTGCTGACCAATCAAATTGGCCGGCTGAGATAATACCCGTAGAACCTGACCAGGGTAATGCCTGCGCAGGGAAGGTAGTCCACTTCTATTTTTCTACACTTCACCAGCAGTATTTCCCTTTATTGGTTATGAACCCGTGCTGAGGCCTAAGCCGGCTAATAGCTGATTCATTGTTTGTTAAACATTTAATCAGAAGAAATGAAAAAGCTGCTTTCTGTTTTTGTTTTATTAATGCCCGGATTTTTTGCCGAAGCCCAGCAAATCAGGGGTAAAGTGCTGGACGGGCAAACCGGAATGCCCATAACTCATGCCACCATTGAAAACCGTCAGACCGGCGTCACCATCAGCGGCGAGGACGGATCTTTTGAATTAAAGACGCCGGAGCCCGGAACGTATACTTTGAAGATCAGCAGCATCGGCTTTAAAACGCTTTCCGTTCAGGCGAGCCCGACTTCGGAAATGCAAATCTTCAAACTGGAAAATCTGAAACTTTTTCTTAAACCGGTGGAGGTTACAGCGATTCGTGCGGCCGATAAATCCCCTTTCACAAAAACCAATATTGGCAAAGCGGAAATTGCAAATCTCAATCTGGGCCAGGATCTTCCTTATCTGATCAACCAGACTCCCTCCGTAATAGTAAGTTCCGATGCAGGAAATGGGGTTGGTTACACCGGGATCCGGATTCGGGGAACGGATGCCACCCGGATCAATATGACCATTAATGGAATTCCCTATAACGATGCGGAATCGCAGGGGCTTTTTTTTGTTAACCTGCCCGATCTTGCCTCATCGGTAAATAGCA
>JAEZAY010000207.1 GCA_023427575.1 Bacteroidota bacterium
GGATATGCAGGGAGAGCCAAGGGCCAGCCTGACCTTTCATGTAAATAATATCAAGCTGCATGGAAAAAGCCGGGCAACGGAAGTGGACAACAGTTCATCCCCTCCTGTGTCCGCTACTAACATTAAGGAGCCTTTGGAGGATTTACCATTTTAAACCTACCTGCCGGCAGGCAGACTTGGCGAAGAATTAAACAAGCTACAATCATTCATGAAAACCGCAGCAGTACCGCCTGCGGGATATAAATTACCTGCCTGCCGTAGCAGGCGCAGGCAGGAAGCTGGTAACTAATATGGCAAATAATATCAATTGTAACGAGCAAACCGGAAAACACAGTTTTTTTTCAGTAAAGGAAAAAGCCTGGCATAGCCTGGGCCAGATCGTCGAGCAATACCCGACCAGCGCCGAAGCTCTGAAATTTGCAGGATTGGATTATCCAGTGGAAAAACGAAAATTGATTACCTATGACAACGAAAACCAAAATGGAAATCCCGATACGGATATAATCATTCCTGAAATCGAGGTGCCAAATTTTTTCGCCACCGTTAGAACCGACCGCGAAACCGTTCTTGGAGTAGTGGGAAAGGATTATGAAGTGGTTCAAAATGTGGATGCCTTCAGTTTCTTTGATGCGATTGTGGGTGGCGACGGCATCCAATACGAGACCGCCGGAGCGTTGGGCAAAGGGGAACGGATTTTTATAACCGCCAAGCTGCCGGATTATATCCGGGTAGGTAAAGACGATCTGATTGAACAGTATTTATTTTTAACCACTTCCCATGACGGCTTTGGCAGTATAACAGCCGCCTTTACACCGGTCAGGGTAGTTTGCCAGAACACTTTAAACGCAGCCTTGCGGAACCATAGTAATTCTATTAAGATCCGGCATACAGCGAACGCAAAAGACAGGCTGGAACAGGCGCATAAAGTAATGGGTATTTCAAACCAGCTATCGGCACAACTGGAACAGGTTTTTAATAACTGGTCGAGAGTGCCGATAATGGATAAAGAGGTGAGAAAACTCATACAGCTTGCAATGGTTCCCAATAAAGAAGTATTACATAACCTGCAGAAAGGAAAACAGGATGAATTATCCACTTGTTTTAAAAATATGTGTGATACGGCCTTTGAATATGCCATGAGTAACCCCACCCAACAGCAGGAAACCACAAAAGGAACTCTGTTTGGTGCATACAATGCCGTAACTGGATATTTTCAAAATGTGAGGAATTACAAAGACGATGAAGCCAAAGTAAAATCCCTTTTGTTTGGTGGAACCGGCCAGATTCGGACACAGGCCGCTTTTGATCTTTGTTTGGAATTTACTAAAGGAGGCTTTATGGTAAACTAAATCAATTGAACAAAGCCGAAAAACAACGGTCTGAATGGCCGTTGCTTTTTAAAAAAAAAAGCTGCCGCCCAACATGGAGGCAGATACTTCAATTTGGGGCGGCAGCTTGGATTTA
Organism: Bacteroidota bacterium; assembly: GCA_023427575.1. Classification (GTDB taxonomy): domain Bacteria; phylum Bacteroidota; class Bacteroidia; order Chitinophagales; family Chitinophagaceae; genus Flavitalea. Next base: position 1,465 of record JAEZAY010000207.1, read on the forward strand.
AAATTGAAGTAAAATTTGGTTTGCTCATCAATCAGATGCGATAAAATTTGGCCGTAAAATGCAAGTATTGAACCGCAGAATGGTCATACATCAGCCGTTGTTTCTGACAAATTGCGCTAAACTTTGGAGAACGGGATAGGCTATTCGGCCATGGAATGCCTTATTAAAAATGGCTTTTCCGTTTGAATGTTTAATGATGCTTCCAATCCGCTCTGATAATTCTTCGTATTGGTCGAAGACCAGGGTAAAACCCCGGCGAATATTCTTCACAAAATCCTTATTCTCCATTAACAGATAAATGCATTTCAAAACGGTGTCGGGCTCATTATTGGGTTCCACTCCAATATGAAAAGCGAATTCGCTATAGCCATCGCAGGCCGTGAATATATAGCCGGGACCTTCCTGGGTAGAAACTTTAATATTGATAAATGCAATGTATTCTCCAGGACGAGTTATATTATAGAAAACATGTTTTTCTTTTTTCATTGGACGAAAATAGATAATTAGATCAGTTACTAAGTCGTATTTTTCTCTCCTTCATTGATTCCTGCACTAAGTTCGCTTTTGGGCTGCTGAAGCGGCAAGGAAATTCCGGCATAAAGAAATGCCTTCCTATACCGATTCAGATTCTGTTTATTCCGTTGCTTCCTTGCCTTTATTGCCCAAAAGCGGGAGCGGTTCCATAATCAATTTTTTAAACATGTAAAAACTACGATTATGGAAAACAATCTGAGTCTGGAAGTACTGAACAATGTATCAGAAATAGACATTGTTTACAAAAGAAAAGTAACCTGCAAAGTTTCCGAAAGACCGCTTATTTCCTCCTCCCTGGATGGATACAAAGTTTGTTTTCATTACTGGAATCCCGATAAAATTGACTTGCTGGAAGAATTCAAAGTGTTATTTCTGAGCAGGTCAAACCGGGTGCTTCAAATCCTGCCCGTTTCGCAAGGGGGCATTACCGGAACGGTGGCTGATCCAAGATTGATTTTAGCAGGTGCCATCAAAGTCGCAGCTTGTGGAATGATCCTGGTTCACAATCATCCTTCCGGCAGCCTGAAACCTTCAAGGGCGGATGAGGAACTGACCTCAAAAATTAAAGAGGCTGCAAGCTATTTTGATATTAAGGTGCTGGATCATTTGATCATTACTTCCGAAGGATATTATTCATTTGCAGATCAGGGGTTGTTATAGCCCCTTTTTTGTTCAGTCTACAACAACAGCCACCATCCTTTTTCATCTTAAGAAAAAAGCCTGCATTGATACAGGCTTAAAAGATCATATACAGATTTTTTTGTTTAATGCTGACCTTAAATGGACTTTAGTCTTTCGTAAAATTCAGTCAGGTCTGCTTTCCTTAAAATCTCCTCATGAATTGCCCTAAATTCTTCCCCGGATTCATTCGGCAATGCATCAATGATCGCATCTTCAAAAGGTTGCTCCTTTGATAGCAATCCTGATTCGATCAGGCGACTCAACAATAGCACATTTTGCCTGCTCAATTGCAATACAATTTTGCATTTTTCGGCCATGCCAGGACTACTTAAAATGGTTTCAAAAATCTTAGATTTCTCTTTGCTAATTGCACTACTCATACATCACATTTTAAAAAGTAAAACAATAATTTCTTTCAGACACAAAGCTATTTTGGAAAACGCAAAGTCACCACTTCAGAATTTGAACAGGTATTTTTTGCGATTCTTCAACATTCTAACTTTATAAAAGATCCAGGTTGCTAAATCTGCAACCGGCAAGATGTACAAACGTAATACGTTTGGGGCATCTTGCCCTTCACTCCGAAGTCGTTTCGGGGGTAGTGTGACAGAGGAATAAAGGATTTCTGGTAACTGTGAAAATGAAATAGTGATGAAAAAAGTAGTCCCAATCCGATCCCAAATCCTGACTATAAGGCTAAATCCGGAAGAAAGGGAAAAACTAAACCGGCTATACGGTAGGGCCCAGTGCAATAGTCTAAGCGAGTATGCCAGGGACGTACTTTTAAAGGAACCCGTCAGGATCAAGATCCGCAATCAATCTGCTGATGATTTTTTAGAAGAAATGATCCTGTTGAAAAAGGAATTGAATGCCCTTGGAAACAATTTCAACCAGTCCGTTCACAAACTCCACACATTTGACCATGATCCCCAAATCAAAGCCTGGGCAATTTTGAATGAAGCCAGCAGGAAACTGTTCATGAAAAAAGTGGATGAAATCGTGGAAAGGATGAACCAAATATATGAGCAATGGTCGCGAAAATAACCATACCGAGTAGCATACGGCGAGCACTCAGTTATAATGAGCAGAAGATGAAAGAAGGCAAGGCTGAATGTATTTATGCGCACCATTTTTTAAAAGAGGCAGAGCAGCTAAATTTTTATGAAAAGTTGGGGCGTTTTCAGTCGTTGATCGACCTGAATAAAAGAGCCACTACCAACACGGTTCATATCTCCCTGAATTTCGGACTGGAGGAAAAGATCGGGCGGGAAAAACTGGTTGAAATAGCCTCGGCCTACATGGAGAAAATCGGATTCGGTGGCCAGCCCTATTTGGTCTACCAGCACAGGGATGCCGGTCATCCCCATATCCATATCGTCAGCACCAATATCCAAAAGGACGGAAAAAGGATCTCCCTGCATAATATAGGGAGGAACCAGTCCAACACTGCCCGCAAAGAGCTGGAAGCGGCCTATAACCTTCAAAAAGCCGAAACGCAGAGGAAAGCTGAAGTTCAAGAAATACGCCCTGTAAACGCCCAGAAAATGACTTATGGAAAATCGGCCACCAAACGAGGAATCACTAATGTTCTGGATAGTGTGCTGACCCGGTACAAATATGCTTCCCTGGCAGAACTAAACGCCATACTGAAGCTCTATAACCTGATCGCCGACAGGGGCAAGGAAGAAGGGATTATTTACCAGAAAAGAGGACTGACTTACCGGGTGCTGGACGAAAAAGGAAACAAGATCGGGGTGCCGTTAAAGGCCAGTTCTATTTACAACAAACCCACCCTGGCGTACCTGGAGAAAAGGTTTAAAGAAAATGAAATCCTGAAGCAGGAATTTAGAAAGAGTTTGAAGACTTCCATTGACTGGATCATGGTCAAACTACCCAGGAATTTACAAGCCTTTAAAC
>JAEZAY010000241.1 GCA_023427575.1 Bacteroidota bacterium
ATCCCGGCTAGCACCCAGGATCTTCTCGGGATTTCCATTCTCGTCGCGTACCAGCATCCCGAATGTTTGTACCCTTTTTCGTTTGCCCTGTGCCGTGGTCAGCTTATATTCCCAGGTATGCTCCTGTCGGCCGGTTAGTAATTCCTGCCAGGCCTGCTGCACTTTTTCAAACTCCGGCACTTCCATATGCCTTTTCATTATCTCAAATCCAGGCTCCGGAAGATTTTCGTCCTGTGGATCATATCCATAGATCCGGAACTTTCCATCCGACCAGTTAAATTTTTGGGTTTGAATATCATAATCCCAGGAGCCGCTTCGGAGGAATTTTTCTTTTTCAAGCATCATGCGCTTGTAATCTAGCAGGCTTTTTCTGTCGGTGCTTTGTTTCGTGATATCCATAAAGATCCCAATCACCGCCTTATTCTCCTCATCACTGGAAAATGGTTTGATCCGGGAACAAACAATCCGGCTTTTACCGGTTTCAGTTTGCAGACTGATCTCCCGCTCCGCAGTATTATTATTCCTGATACAATCTTCAAGATCTGACTGGAAAAGCTCGCGCTGGGTTTCGTTTATATGCGAAAGCAATGAGTCAATAGATGGGCTCTGATCATTGGGGTTTTTATATTCAAGAAGCGAATACAATCCTTCCGACCATTCAACTTTGTTTGTCGAAGGACTGAAAGTCCAGGCTCCAAATGAAAGCAGCTGCTCCGATTCCGAAAATACGTTTTGCAACAAACTCTTTTTTTTCTGGTTTTCCATTTAGGTCGGTGATATGTGGCACAATGCATAAAAGGGATAAATCGCTTATCCCTTATACCTGTTATAAAGCCTGCTTTACAAACACAGGATGATTTCAACTGTTCATCATGGTATTATTCATTAACAGAATAAGCCTAATGGTTATTGAATTCCTGATATTGCTTCATCTTATTGTACAATGTCTTACGATCGATGTTCAGTAATTTCGCGGCCTTGCTCTTATTAAAATTTGCCTGCTTCAATGCTTCAATTTTCATTTCATATTCTGCATCGATGCTGGCAGCTTTCAAGGTAGTTTCATCCAACACTGTTCTGCTTACGGCTGGGGCCGCACTTACAGGGGTGCCCATCGGCATTGAATGAACTTGAGTTGGCGCCGGCTCCGAACTTCCATCAAAAGACAGCTTGCTGAAATTTACAATCTCGAAAGGAAGCGAACGATCTTCAATATAATCTCCGTCGGTTAACAGGGTTGACCGTTTTACAACGTTTTTCAGTTCGCGCAGGTTGCCATACCAGATATAATTTTTGAAAATTTCTTCCACCTCGGGGGAAAACCCTCTGACCCTTTTGCCCAATTCCTGATTGGTTAATTGAAGGAAATGCCTGGCAAAAACCATAATATCCTCCTTTCTTTCCCGGAGTGGCGGAATGGTCATGCTGAACTCATTAAAACGATGGAATAGATCCTCGCGGAATTTCCCTTTTTTTGAAGCTTCCCATAAGGGCTCATTGCTGGCGATAATAATCCGGACATCCAGCTCTATATCCTTGGTTCCGCCCACCCGGCGCATTCTTCTTTCCTGCACTACGCGTAGCAGGGAAACCTGGATATCATAGGAGAGATTTGCAATCTCATCCAGAAAAATAGTTCCGCCATTGGCCAGCTCAAAACTTCCTATCTTTTGATTTAAAGCGCCGGTAAATGCGCCTTTTTCATGGCCAAACAATTCGCTGCCTGCCAGCTCTCTGGAAAGTGCGCCGCAATCGATGGCAATAAAGGCTTTATGACTTCTTTTGCTTCTTTTATGAATTTCCTGCGCAACCGCTTCTTTACCACTTCCACTTTCACCGTAGATAATAACGCTATAAGAAGTAGGTCCTACCAGTTCAATCTGCTGCATAATAGACCGAAAAGCGGGGCTGTCGCCAAAAATATACTGGCCGCTAACAGTAAAGGTATTCCCGGCTTTTTCAACTTTTTCTTCCGGAGCCGCGCTTTGAACTACAGGAGCGCTTGCAACATGGCCGTTTTTGTTCGATCTGTTATCGAGCGCTTTGCGTATGGTGAGGATTATCTCGTCGGGGAATAGTGGTTTGGTTATATAGTCAAAAGCGCCCAGCTTCATTACCTCCACCGCAATCTTGATATCGCTGTAGCCCGTGATGATTATAACCGGTAATTGCGGGAATTTCTCTTTGATCCGGATAAGCATTGTTTTTCCATCGGTTCCGTCAAGCCGGAAATCGCATAAAACCAGGTCAAAATCGGTGATTTCTAAGAGTTCAGTCGCACGTTTGGAAGTATTTGCTTCCAGTACATCAAAGCCATGTTTAGACAGGAATCTTTTTAACAGAAGACACATATCCCTGTCATCATCAATAACCAATATTTTTTGCATGAAGGAGGTTTTGGTTTCGAAATTACCTTAAATAAACTAAATAATTATGCCCATAGTGCCCGCATTTGCGCCACCGGGATTTGTAACAACTCGCGGTACTTTGCTACCGTTCTCCTCGCTATGCTGAACCCCTTTTGTGAAAGTATTGCAACCAGTTGCTGATCGGTAAATGGTTTTTGTTTGTCTTCGGTTTCTATTACTTCTTCAATTGCGGTCTGGATCACGCGGTTCGAAATTACTTCCCCCTGCTGATTAATGATCCCCTCGGTAAAAAGGTCCTTTAACAACAAAGTTCCGAATGGTGTTGATACATACTTGTTACAGGTAATTCTCGACACCGTTGAGATATCAACGCCCACCATTTCAGCCACATTTTTCAGGATCATCGGTTTAATAAGTTTGATATCGCCTTCGCGGAAATAATCATACTGAAGCTTCACAATAGCCTTCACCACTTTGAGCATGGTGCTCTCTCTTTGTTTGATGGCCGATACGAACCATTGAGCCGCGTTTAGCTTATTGCGCAGGTATTGCCTGGTAGCGCGATCTGTATGCTGGTTCTCTTCGGTGGATCGGATGGTCTCCATCCACGACTGGTTGATATGTAGTGAAGCAGATCGCTGGCGGTATAGCGCAACTTCCAGATGATCACCATCAAGGGTAATCACAAAATCGGGCATGATTTGCTGGTTGGCCTGAAAGGTTTCAGTCGATTCGCTGATCGGTTTCATTTTTAGTGAAGCGATCAGCTGCAGTACGATCTTCAGTTCATCTTCATCTATATCCAGCTGGTTCATGATCTTATCCATGTTCCGGCTTCCCAGATCATTAAAATGATTTTCCAACAGGCGAATTGCCATCCGGATATCGGGTCTTTTTCCATTCAGCCTTTTTAACTGAAGCAGCAGGCATTCGCGGATACTCCTGGCGCCAATTCCCGCCGGTTCCAGTTCCTGAATCTTTAGAAGCACTGATTCCAGTTCTTCCGCTTCAATCCATTTTTTATTCTTGAAAGAAAGGTCTTCGGCCATTGCCACCAGATCCTGTTCCAGAAGCCCGCCTTCATTCAGCGAATCGATCAGGTATTCGGCGAGTTCGATTTCTTTTTCATCGCTGTGTGTAAAGCTGAATTGCTGTTTCAGGGTAGCCCGGAAATCAGCCGTTTCGGCAATGGGTCTTTCCGGTATTTTTTCGTTGTTGAAATAGTTTTCATATTCCGTTTTATAATCCGGAATATCATCGTAGCCAAATTCATCCCAGTCGCTGTAATCCTGAACAGTATCCCGGTTCATTTTGTCGGGATCCAGTTCTTCATCGGAAGGGGTCTCTTCCAGCAAAGGGTTTTCTTCAACTTCCTGTTGAATTCTATGCTCCAGCTCCAGCGTGTTTAAATGAAAAAGGTTCAGTAACTGGATTTGCTGGGGCAGAATCTTTAACTGTTGCTTTTGTGACAAATTTTGGTGCAGCATAGAGAAGGTTTTGTACTCTAATTGCAAGAGCTGCTCCAATTTGTAAATCAATCACATATTTTAATCGCTTTCAGCCAAATATTTGATATTCACTGGCAAAATAAATAGTTTTAGCCCCGGAAATTAATGAAGTATCGGACCTGATTTTACAGGCCGTGTAGAAAAAAATGCCCAATATGTAGAATTTTTCAAAGCCTATGAAGCCAGTTTACAGATACATATATGTTTCCTTTGCCCTTTCCCTGATAATCCTGGTTGTGTTAGCGGTTCTTTACCTGCTTCGATTCGATAATCTGACCCTGTATTCATCCCGCCTTGATAATGCACATCTGGTTATTAACCGCCTTCATGAACTGGAGCATTCCGCTTATAAGATTCAAAACAAGATGCGCGGTTATATTATTTCCAAAGACAGTGCTTTTGTGAATGAGTTCAATCAGGAAGTAGACTATATTAACCGCTTAACCGATAGTTTAAAGGAAGGATTTCTGAGCGGCGATCGCCAGGTTCAGTACGAAAGGACTTTGCGGATGGAAAGAACGATCCGACGGATCATCCAGCAGCAAAACAGAACAGGGGAGGTGGCGGCCCGAAACGATACCGCCCAGCTTGCTTTTAATGTGAGGGATTCCCGAACCATGATTAATGATTTTCAGTCGGAACTGGAACTGATCCGCAATGCCGAGATTTCTAAAAGTGAGGAACTGCTGGCCAATAAACAATTATATGAAAGAATTACCCCCGAGTTCTTTCAGGTGATTTTGATTGTATCGGTATTCATTACGCTTCTTTCTTTTATAGTCATAATGCGGCAGACCCGAAAGCGGGTGCAATACCAGGAAGAACTGGAACAGCGGATCACGGAATTGAATAACTCAAATTCGGAGCTGGAGCAGTTTACCTATGTTGCCTCGCACGATTTGCAGGAGCCACTGAGAAAGATCCGCACCTTCAGCAACCGGCTGATCACCAAACACCGCGAAGAACTGCCCGATGAAGCAGGACAAATTGTTGACCGGATTGATTTTTCCGCTAAAAGAATGCAGGAATTGATTGCAGATATGGTAAACTTTACCAATCTGGTAGCCAAAGACGAAAAGCCGGCTCTCGTCGACCTGAACTATGTCATGTCTAAAATCATTCAGGAGTATAATCAGAAAGATGAGTTGCTGCACCCGATTTTACATTGCGAAAACCTTCCCGGCATTGAGGGCTACCCTGGTCAGCTATATCTGTGTTTCCGGTCTATCATCGATAACTCGGTGAAATTTGCAAAACCGGGCGAGCATCCTGTTATAACGGTAACGTATAAACTGACCGACGAAAAAAGCCCGGAAGAGGGACTGGCTTTGAAAGGGCGCTATCACCGCATAAGAGTGGAAGATAAGGGCATTGGCTTCGACAATGAATTTGCCGATAAAATCTTTATGATTTTCCAGAGATTACATAATCAGTATTCTACCTATTCCGGCAAAGGAATCGGGCTGGCAATTGCACATCGGGTTGTGCTGAATCATAAAGGATTTATCCGGGCAAAGGGTGAGCCCGGATCTGGAACAGAGATCAGGATTTATTTTCCGGCCTGATAAAAACTGCGATCTGGACGACCGCAGTTTTTATCAGTTAGCAGAATCAGGCAGCTACCAAAAACCGCGCTTTTATCTTGTCGAACGCGTTCAAAATGGCATCTTCCCATCTTTTCGACCGGCTGTATTCGGTTATGACGGTATCGCCGCTTACCAGCTTAAACAATGCTGTTTTATGGTCCTCACCCTGCGTTTCGGGCTGAAAAAGACTCACCTCAATCAGCTCCAGGCCCTTGCATAAAGCGGGGAATGATTTAATATTTTCCATAATGACCGACATCAGTGAATACGCACAATCTTCTGTTTCTGTTTGAAAGTCGAATTTAAATCTAAGGCTGTTGTTCATGATATTGTTCTGTTTTAAAAATGATTATCCTCCTACCACTTCGCCGCCGTTTACATGGATGACCTGGCCGGTTATATAACTCGAATCACCCGATGCCAGGAATACATATGCCGGGGCAACCTCAGAAGGTTTGCCTGCTCTTTCCATAGGGGTCTTTTTTCCAAAATTCTTCAAATGCTCCGGCTCAAAAGATGCAATTACCAGCGGAGTCCAGATCGGGCCCGGCGCAACGGCGTTAACCCGGATCTTTTTTGTTGCCAGGTTTTTCGCCAGTGAACGGGTGAATGAAACAATAGCTCCTTTGGTAGAAGAGTAGTCAACCAGATGTTCACTGCCCCTGTAAGCCACCACCGAAGCGGTATTGATGATTACGGCGCCTTCCTTCATGTTCTTCAACGCTTCATGCGTGAAATAAAAAAAGGAATACATATTTACCTCAAAGGTTCTTCTGAACTGATCGCTGGAAATATTTAAAAATTCATTGTCCTCTTCATGCGTACCCGCATTGTTAACGAGTATGTCGAGCCGGCCGTAAT
>JAEZAY010000372.1 GCA_023427575.1 Bacteroidota bacterium
GGAACTACGAAAGGATTTGCCATTAATTTTTTCGCTTTATTGAAGAAGGAAAAGCAAATTGGTTTTTCAGTTATTTTACGCGTTATAAATCAATCAGATCGGCTCTGGACCTTATGCCCAGAACTTATCCACATTTTGACAGGATGCAGCAACTCCATTGGTAAAGAAATTCCGAAAGCTGCTTTATTTAATAATCAACCCTTAATTTTACAGCTCATCCAACTGATATTATGCCCCAGGATAAAAACCGGCAGTTTCTTGATTTTGAGAAGCCTATAAAGGATCTGTATGAAGACATTGCTAAACTCAGGCAAATGGCTGAAAAAAGCAAGGTGGATCACAGCGATTCAATTAAAAAGCTGGAAGATCAGATCCTGGCTGCCCGTAATTCGACTACCCAAAACCTGACCCCATGGCAAAAAGTTCAACTTAGCCGGCATCCCGACAGGCCATATACCCAGAAGTATATTGAAAAAATGACCACGAATTTTGTCGAGTTATTTGGCGACAGGAACGTGCGCGATGATAAGGCCATGATTGGCGGTTTTGCTTCGCTGGAAGGACAAACAGTAATGTTTATTGGCCAGCAAAAAGGGGTAAATACAAAAATGCGTCAACTCCGCAATTTTGGAATGGCGAATCCCGAAGGATACCGGAAAGCCCTGCGGCTAATGCGTTTGGCTGAAAAATTCAATAAACCGGTAGTTACGCTGATTGACACCCCCGGGGCCTATCCCGGACTGGAAGCCGAAGAACGCGGTCAGGGCGAAGCGATTGCGAGAAACATTTATGAAATGATTCGCTTAAAGGTGCCCGTTATTTGTGTTATTATTGGTGAAGGTGCATCGGGCGGGGCTCTTGGAATCGGTGTTGGCGATAAAGTTTTTATGCTCGAGAACACCTGGTACACGGTAATATCGCCGGAAAGCTGCAGTTCCATTTTATGGAGAAGTTGGGATCAAAAGGAAACGGCAGCGGAACAGCTCAAGCTGACCCCCGATCATATGCATAAATTCGGACTGATCGATGGAATAATTCCGGAACCTCCTGGCGGAGCTCACTGGGATTATGACGAAGCGGCAAACTTGTTGAAGCCATATATTATTAATTCCATTAAAGAACTTAGCGCAATCTCTCCCGAAGAAAGGGTCAGGCTGCGCATAGAAAAGTTTGGCCGGATGGGATTTTATGATGAAGTGAATACAGAATCCGGAGTACAGTAAACCGGCACTTCAAACCGAAGCAATATTATTAACAGGAAAACAGATGTAAAAATCAACATCGCCCGATTATAAAGAACTGGTCATCTTCCTAATCATCCGCTTGATTTCAGCATTTAGAATTCCAGATTCACCAATTATACGTTCATGTCATTAAGGCAACAACTAAGGGGAACCGGTGTAGCTCTCATCACTCCTTTTAACTCATCTTTTGAAATTGATTTTTCCGCATTACAGAATATCATTGATTTTGTTATAGCAGGTAATGTTGAATACGTAGTAAGCCTGGGCACTACAGGCGAAACACCCGCGCTGAGCCGGGAAGAAAAAATAAAAGTCCTGGAATTTACTTACGAAAAAGTAAATAATCGGGTACCCATAGTAGTGGGCATAGGAGGCAATAATACCCGGGAGTTGGTTGAGGATCTCCAAACTTTTCCGCTCGAAAAATCGGTAGCGGTTTTAAGCGCCAGCCCCTATTATAACAAGCCTTCGCAGGAAGGAATTTTTCAACATTATAAGGCCCTGGCCGAAGTTTCGCCCAGGCCAATTCTTCTGTACAATGTTCCGGGGCGTACCGGACGTAACATGAGCGCTTCCACTACCATCCGGCTGGCTAATGAAGTAGAAAATATTGCCGGAATAAAGGAAGCCAGCGGCGATATGGTTCAGTGCATGGAAATATTGCGCGATAAGCCGGAAGATTTTCTGGTGGTAAGCGGCGATGATGCGCTCACCATGGCGCAAATTGCCTGTGGAATGGAAGGGATTATCAGTGTGGCTGCCAATGCATTTCCAAAAGCTTTTAGTGAAATGGTCAGGCTATGTCTTGAAGGTAAATTTGCCGATGCAAAAATCCGGAATGATAAACTGATGGAATCTTATGAAATTATGTTCGCTGAAAACAACCCTGCGGGCGTAAAAGCATTTTTGTCTGAAATGAATCTTATTCAGAACTATCTCCGGCTTCCAAACCTGCCGCTTAGTGAAGGGATTCATACCAGAGTTCGGAACTATATTGGCAAAACCCTGTAGCCGGTGGGTACCGGACAGGAAACGAGATTTAATAGGTTTTAATTGATCTGTGTGATTCCATAAAAAAGGCCTGGTGACTAAGTTCCACCCGGCCTTTTTTTATAGAAAACCAAAACCATTTTCTGTTACCCTTTGCCGTTATGCCCGGTAGGTAACACCCTCCAGCGCAAGATCTGTATTACCGAAGATTTCGCGGGCCTCCGTTTCAAACAATTCCAGCTTATCATATTTTGAACTGAAATGCCCTATCAGCAAGCGGCCCACATTAGCCTGCAAAGCGATCCGGGCAGCCTGTGAGGTGGTGGAATGAAAGCGGGTGATAGCTCTTTCTTCAAGCTCTTTTAAATAGGTGGTTTCGTGGTAAAGAATATCAACTCCTTTCACTTTTTCGATC
>JAEZAY010000444.1 GCA_023427575.1 Bacteroidota bacterium
CGGAGGCCAGTCCGACCGTATCTGCCAGCGAAAACTGCCGAACTCCTATTCCTTCCAACTTTGAAATCCAGGCCCTTACCAAATCCGGCGAGTACGCATCACCGTAAGGATTACCAAAACCCATCGAAATATAGACCAGCAGCTCTTTTCCGTTTTGGGTGCATAATTCAGCGATCTGCGCTACGGTTTGCAGCGATTGATTGGGGGTTGAATTTGTATTGCGGAGCTGAAAGGTTTCCGATATTGAAAAAGGGTAACCGAGGTATGAAATCTTTTCAAATTGAACGGCTTTCTCCGCGCCGCGGAGATTGGCGACAATGGCCAGGAGTTTGGTTTGGCTTTCTTCCGGACGCAAACCCGCCAGCACTTCTTCCGTATCTGCCATCTGCGGAATAGCCCGGGCCGAAACAAAGCTGCCAAAATCAAGTGCATAAAACCCCAGCTTCAATAAGAAATTTAAATACTCAATTTTTTGCGCTGTGGCAATGGGGGCTTTCCAGCCCTGCATGGCATCACGGGGGCATTCGATCAAACGAACCGAAAGATCTTTTTCAGATGAAATTTTCTCCTGACTGATTCGGGTAGCCATTAATGCAAATGTGCAATTTTTCCCGCTCTAAATAAAGCCGGCGGCAAAAACCCCGGCCCCGGCAATTTGGATTACCCGATCGCTTTCATTCGCTGCTTCATGGCTTCATACAGGATGATTCCGCTGGCAACAGAAACATTTAAAGAATCAAAGTCGCCACTCATGGGAATGGAAAATTTGCGGTCGGCCGCTTTCGATAGATAAGGCTGCACGCCTTTGTCTTCACTGCCCATAATGATACAGCAGGGTTCCGTAAGGTCAAGTTCGTAGAGTTTGTCGGGGGCTTTCATTTCCGAGCTGAATACGGGAATTCCGTTCAGGTGAAGATCGTCAACAGCTTTAAGAAGGCTGGGCACCCGGCATACATGAATTTTTTGCAGTGCACCTGCCGAAGCTTTCAGCGCTTCTTCGTTCAAAGCGCCTGTTCCTTTATCGGGAATGATGATGGCCTGGGCGCCGCAGCAGAGGGCTGTACGGGCGATACCGCCAATATTACGAACATCGGTAACCCCATCAAGCATTACAAATAGCGGAACCTGCGAATGGCTGATTACAAAATCGATTACCTGCTGCAAATCCATATAGTCTACCAGGGCCGTGATGGCAATACATCCCTGGTGGTTGGCACGGGTCATGGCATTCAGTTTTTCCGCCGGCACCTGCTGAATGGGAATATTCTTCTCTTTCGCCAGCCTGCGGATGGCTCCAATAGAGTCGCCGCTCACATTCTGCTGAAATAAGATCTTGTCGATCGCCTGTCCCGATTCAATGGCTTCCACGATCGGCTGACGGCCAACTATAAGCGAAGTTTTATCCGAAGAGGGTTTATTTAATCCTGCCATCCAGTATCATTAATTTAACTTTAAGAATTGCGGCGACGGAAATGGAATCTGTAATTTTTCCATCTTCCACCATCCGGTATGCTTCCTCTAAAGAAAGCTTTTTTATCATCAGTTGTTCCGTTTCTTCTGGCTGCGACTGATGCTGTTCCAATTCTCTTGCAAGATAACAGATCCCAAATTCATCCGAAATAGAATTGGAAAGATGCATGGTAAAAAGTGTCGACCAGCTTTTAGCGCTCAGGCCGGTTTCTTCCAGCAGCTCGCGCCTGGCTGTTTCCAATGGGTCGGTTCCTGCCGGGCAGCCCCCTTCCGGAATTTCCCAGCTATACTGATTCAGGGTGAAACGGTACTGACCTACCAGGTAAGTATTCAGTTCAGAATCGAGCGGAAGCACGCCCACGCCCAGATTTTTGAAGTGCACTTTCCCGTAAATGCCTTTCCCACCGCCGGGATTAATGATATCGTATTCCGTAACCGCAATCCAGGGATTTTCATATACCGGCTTCTCGCCCAATACGGTCCATGGATTATATTTCTCATCAATATCCTGCATAGGCTTAATTCATATTAAAAATAAAAAACCTCCCCGGTGCTGAGGAGGTTTGCTTTCTGTTTAAAAAGTTATTTTACCGAAAATGCCTTTTTAATTTTAGAAACGTAATCCAGCTTTTCCCAGGTAAACAATTCCACTTTTTTCTTCACCACTTTTCCGTCGGGAGAAACAAATGTTTTTTCAACCAGTTCCGGCTGACGGCCCATATGTCCGTATGCTGCCGTTTCACTATAGATCGGGTTCCGGAGTTTCAAACGTTGTTCAATAAAGAAGGGACGCAGATCAAACACCTCCAGCAAAATGTTTGCAATTTCACCATCGTTCATATCCACTTTTGCGGTTCCATAGGTATTAACGTAAAGACCCATTGGTTTGGCAACTCCGATGGCATAGGAAACCTGTACCAGCACTTCATCGCAAATGCCCGAGGCAACCAGGTTTTTGGCAATATGACGGGTTGCATAAGCAGCGGAACGATCCACTTTGGAAGGATCTTTTCCACTAAATGCACCGCCACCATGGGCGCCCTTCCCTCCGTATGTATCCACAATAATCTTTCTGCCCGTTAAACCGGTATCGCCATGCGGACCTCCAATCACAAACTTTCCGGTAGGGTTAATATGATAATTGATATTTCCGTTAAACAGGTTTTTATACTTTTTGTATTTCGCTTTCACCCGGGGAATAAGAATATTGATAATATCCTCACGGATTTTCTTCTGCATTTTAACTTCCGTATCAAACTCATCATGTTGGGTAGACACTACGATCGCATCAATCCGCACCGGCTTGTTATTATCATCGTATTCCAGTGTAACCTGGCTTTTTGCATCCGGCCGCAGATATTTGATCTGCTTGTTTTCGCGGCGGATGGCTGCCAGTTCCTGCAAAATCTTATGAGCGATATCGAGAGCCAGCGGCATATAATCTTCCGTTTCGTTGGTTGCGTAACCAAACATCATCCCCTGGTCGCCGGCGCCCTGTTCTTCTTTTGTTTTTCTGTCAACACCCTGGTTAATATCAGCCGACTGTTCATGTATAGCTGATAAAACCCCACAGGAGCTGGCTTCAAACATGTATTCACTTTTTGTATATCCGATTTTACGGATCACACCTCTTGCTATTTCCTGAACATCCAGATATGCCTTTGATTTTACCTCGCCGGCAAGCACTACCTGTCCGGTTGTTACCAGCGTTTCGCAAGCCACTTTAGACTGGGGGTCGAAAGCCAGGAAATTATCTATCAGCGCATCTGAAATCTGGTCGGCAACTTTGTCGGGATGGCCTTCTGAAACACTCTCTGAAGTAAACAAATAAGGCATGTTGAAAATGAATTTTTTGATCGGATATTACCTGAAAAATTAGTCCGCGCAAAGATAAGCATCCGATTATAATCGTGAATAAATTATTCGCAGTCGCAGCTTCTTATCCGGTTCTGCAAATGAGCCGCCTCCAACCACCACCCTGCCCGCGCTTACAAAAGGATTTACTACAAAAGTGAGCTTGGAAGAAGTAACGGCGCCCTGCGGATTCATATAATACAGATGGGTCATGAATGGCGCGTATACCCGAAGATTATAGTTTGGCAAACGTTTCGTAACCATGCTCTGAACATAGCGGGTCATATTAAACACATACCGTTCGCCGGCATAATTTCCCCCAAAACCCGCAAGATCGTAAGAAGGCGGATCGGGAACAAAATCATTCCGGATAGTAAAGGCCGAATCTCCATTAGCAGAAACGGCATCCAGCATAAGATAGGCCGGCGGTCTCAAAACGTTTTCAGCAGCAGAAGGCAGTTTGTCGAGGATCAGTTCAGCTTTATGAATAACGCCATTGCTGAAAGTATCCAGAGCCGGAATTCTCAACAGACCGTATGAACCGGGTGAGGTTTGCAAATACAGTTTGTCATCATTGGGCTGCCCGTTATTCAGATAGTCCAGATATTGTCCGCCGGGGGTTCTTTCAATCAGGTTTGCATTCGGATCTACCAGGTAAACAAATGACGGCGCAATGGTATCTGTTTTACCATTATTAACCACCCGTACATGGAAGGTTAGAAATGTTTTGTTATTGTCGTTAATGCTGAAATAGGCAAGCGCATTTTTTAATGGCGAAGCCGCTTCATTTACACTGAGTCGAAACCCTTTGAACTTCGATTTAAAAATGGTGTCGTTCTTATATTCAGCGGTGGTGTCAAAGTTTACGAACCGGCGTCCGAAGGAAGTATCGAGGCGGATCCGGAGTTCATTGATGGTATTTACAGTGTCCTTCACTTTTGCATACCGGAGCGAATCATTCAGTGTTGTAAAATTCACGGTTTTCGTTCCCAACACCTGGGGCAGCACGGCAAATGCCGGTGAATTCACCGGGTAAGTGGAATCTTTCTTAAAGGTGACTGCAGGATCAATCTCATGTACTTCAAACTGCTGGATAGAATTTGAATCGCCATAGAGCCCTTTATAACTCATCGATAAAACCACCGAATCGATATAAACCGTATCGCGTTTAATGAATGGATATGCGCCAAAAAGAGAAGGCTCCAGCGTGAAATATATCGAAGCCCGGGTTTTACCAAACTCCGGATCATTGTCAATTATTCCCAGTGCATGGTCCTGGGTATAAAAAACCCGGCTGGTATCATCAAACAAAAAGTTATTCGATTCAACATCAAAAATAGCCTGGAAAGTATTCACGTTATCTACCGCCGGAATCAGATCGCTGCCCAGATCGGTAGTATTTATTTTCTGGCAGGAAGTATAGATAAATATTAAAAGCAATGAACCTAGTAAAATCCGCGGGAACGTACTATTCACAAAATGGTTATAAGATAAGTGACAGAATTAGTTACTTGGCAAGGTCGTGATACAACTGCAAATAATCTGTTAAATCAGATTCCGCGTTATAAGCCAGAACCTTCTTGCCGCGCACTTTACCGAACTCCTCCACCAGCTTTTTATCCACCTTTTCTGCTCCGAATGTAATGGCATCGGCATAGGCTGCGCCACCACGCATGATCGAAGCATTGTTTGCTTCTTTAAACGGCTCCAGGTCCTTTTCCTTCAACGATCCGTTTATGTTGATCAGCTTGCTGAAATCGGGATCCAGTTTTTCCTTGAAGGTGGTGCTGTTTAAGGTATAGATAACTTTGCTGTGCGCAAATACGGGCTCTTTCTTATAAATTGTTTTCAGGTACAAAGGGATCAGCCCGGTCATCCAGCCGCTGCAATGAATAATATCAGGAGGCCATCCGAATTTTTTTACGGTTTCAAGCGCGCCTTTACAAAAAAAGGTAGTTCTCAATCCATTGTCATCAAACCAGCTTTCGTCATCATCATTAAATATATGCTTGCGTTTGAAGAAATCTTCATTGTCGAGAAAGTATACCTGTAAGCGGGCATTGGGCAGCGAAGCTACCTTTATCTGAAGCGGATAATCGTCATTATCGATCGAAACATTGATTCCTGATAGTCTAACCACTTCATGCAGCCGATGTCTACGCTCATTGATAATGCCGAAGCGGGGCATAATACAGCGAACTTCAAAACCCCCTTCATTGGCTTTAATAGCTAAACGGTTAACCACTTCTGAAAATTCCGTCAGCTCCAGATACGGAGACATTTCGTTCGCAATAAATAAAATCCTTTTCTTTGTCAGCATTATTGGAAATGGGTTAAAACCAGTAAAAATTGTGTGCAAAGGTAAGGTTTTTCCCAAAACTTTGGAGCCATAAGGCTTTGAAGCTCCTCTTAAACCTATTGAATGTTATACTTCCGAAAGAAAGAAGACCTTGCTAAGTATTTGAAAATCAAGCGCAGTGAATCAAAAAAAATCGGATTTGTTCCGACCATGGGGGCGCTGCATCAGGGGCATCTCTCCCTTATCGCCCGCAGCAAATCGGAAGCCGATCTGACTGTTTGCAGCATTTTTATCAACCCTACAC
>JAEZAY010000485.1 GCA_023427575.1 Bacteroidota bacterium
TCCTATCGCAGCCCGGTTGCAGGCGGTTTCTCAAATTCCCTTTTCTACTGATAAAACGAATCTAAGTCCCGTAAAATGACCGCAGGCCCGGTTAGAAAATTACCTGGTTTTTTTCTTCGCTTGATAAAGATTTGTATTTTACCATTTTATGGATTATACCCATCCTTTTGTACTCTATCTGAACATTTCCGTTTGCATCATCCTGCTGTTTTTGGCGCTTCCTTCGCTCCTGAACAAAACGGAGGCCTTAAAGGTCCGAATCGCATTTTCGCTCATCTTCTTTACGGTGATTGTTAACTGTACCACCAATGTGCTTATTCTTTTGCTGGAAAATCATCAGATGGTGCCGGTTGTTTTTATGGCTTTTTTTATTCCCTTGCTTTTTGGTCCCGCGGTGTATTATTATGTAAAAAGTTTGCTGGGAACTTCTGTGGGCAAAGGGATCTATCTGACCACCATTCCCGGTATCTTTTCCTTTGGTTATGGCATCTTCCTGGCGCTTGCAGACAGTGCCACCAGACAAAGCACGTTACGTGAAATAATAGCCGGAGAACACCTTTATTTCAATCTTACAAACCTTCTTGCATTAATTTATATCCTTGTTTATTGCATTAAAGCCTGGATCTTTTTGAATAAGCTGCAACCAGGTATGAAGGATAGGAGCTTTCAGTTAATCCAACTTAAAAAAAGCTGGGCAAAGGAATTTACAATTTACATTTTCGCCCCTGTATTTATATTTGGTATTCTCCATTCATTCGTTGTCTCAGTTCCGGTAGGAGTATCTACCATGGATATGGATCTAATCTGGATGCCTGTGTTTATGCTCATAGTTTACCTGCTGATTGCCATTCGCAACATGATGATGTATAAAGAATTTGAACACCAGTTTGTATTGGCCAGAATTGAATCTGAAAAGCAAATCCAGGATCAGCGGTTCGAAATTGCGAGGGATCTTCACGATAGCCTTGGGGCCCACCTCACGTTTATTGCTTCTGTTTCGGATGGGCTTAAACGAAATAGTGAACATCTGGATGAAAGCCTGAAATCAAAGGTCAGTTCATTGTCCGAATTCACCGAAAGCTCCATTACGGAACTAAAAAATGCTTTGTGGATATTGAACAACGATGAAATAACAATGGAAGACCTCCGAAATAAAATCCTGGATTTTATAAAAGCGGCAGGGGAAGCGAAAGAAGACCTGCAGTTTCATTCTCAATTTCAGATAAAAGAAGATCTGCCCATCAACTCTAAGTGGGCGGTGAATCTGTTCAGGATGGTTCAGGAACTGGTTAATAATGCCGCCAAATATGCAGAAGCCCGGGATATATGGATAGAAATGGAACAGTATGACAGAATGCTGTACCTGAAAGTTTGGGATAACGGAATTGGGTTTGATATGAATAATACCCGGGCAAACTCATTTGGGCTTGCAAATCTAAGGCAACGGGTGTCTGATATGGATGGTAAGCTTGAAATAAATTCTGTCAAAGGAACTGGAACAACCTGTTTGATTGAACTGATGTTAAAATGATAACCATTGCCCTTGCTGAAGACAATCCTTCTGCGCTCCAGGCGCTAAAGGAAAAAATCTCGGTTTACGAAGATTTGTATGTCAAATATGAAGCCTTCCATGGAGAAGAAATGGTAAACCTGCTTTTAAAAGATTCCAATCTTGACCTAATTTTTATGGACATTGAAATGCCTGTCTTAAATGGGATTGAGGCAACCTCTATCATCAAACAAAAATTTCCACATATCAAAGTCGTCATGATCACCATTTACGATAACGACGATTTTATTTTCAGGGCGATACAGGCAGGTGCTGATAGTTACATACTAAAAGAAACAAAGGCAGAAAAAATATATGAAACTATCATAGATACGTTAAATGGCGGCGCCGTCATGTCGCCTTCTATTGCTTTAAAAACGCTCAAACTCATTAAAGAAAATAACATCGCCAGTGTGGCAAAACCGGAAGCTGGTATACGACTTTCAGACCGGGAAATGGATATCCTGGTGCATTTGAGTAATGGGTTGACGAACAAAAAAATTGCGGAAGCACTAATTATTTCTCCATTTACGGTAAAACGTCACATCGAAAATATTTATAAAAAGCTACAGGCCGGGAGCCGCATTGAGCTGGTGGATAAAGCCAGAAAAACCGGTTTAATATAAATGCAATTGCCTGTTATTTCACAACCGCATACCATCCTTCCATCCTTCAGCCCGGCTGCTTCGGTGCGTTTAAGCGCCGGTCTATATACATTTTTGGAGGCAAAATAAGGGGAATCGAGGGTCTCCAAAGCTGGTCGTAACAATTGGGAAATTGATTCCCTGCCATAAACGGTAGCATGGCGCTCAGGACAATGCAAAAGATAGATCAGCACATCTTACCGGAAAAAGGCGGTGTTAATAAGGGGTATGACATTAGTAAAAATGGGCCGTTCAGCCCATACCATATCAAAAGATAAAACCGGATTTTGCATATAAAATTGGAGATCCGGAAACGATTGTTAACGTACCGGCATGTTGATACTGCAATACCGAACTGCCGCACTGATGCAGGCAGGGAGATTTGAACCCCAGTGAACCGGGTTAAAGAAAACGGTGCAGCCAGTCCGGTGTTATGATAAGCATCTGTATAAACCAATATAGGCAGCATGACTGTAAACACCTGCTGATTCTGTAATTATGGAAAAGCTAAAACCCTGGCTGTATGCACTGGCAATTGCCATTTTTTCAGCGCTGCTGATTGCTTACGCTTACGATATTGAACAGGGCAGGCCCATTGGCCTGTCAAGCACCCATGCCGGAAAACAGGAAATCCTCATGTCTGCGGCTGAGATAATTGGGTTAAAGGGTAGTATCGCGGTGGGGTTAATGGCAAGCGGCGCAGCTCTCTATTATGCGATCTCCCAGAACCGAAACAAATAGCCGAAGGAACCATTAATAAACTGCAATAATGTTATCTCTGTCATGATAGCAACACAGTCTGCTATTGAACCGGCAGTTTTTTCATTATACTACTTGGCGGAAATCGCGGAAGAAATGAAAAAGGGTACTACTAGTTCAAGACCAGGTTTGCCTACGATCCCAATCTGCCCGGGATAACGATCCGGCAATCCGGATATAAGATCGAAGAACGGTCGGGGAAAAAAATAAGAACAGACAGAACAAAAAAGCTGGTGCTGGATAATTATACCCTTCAATTCTAATCCAATGACTCCTGTATTTATGAGGTTTTTTACACGTACCCATTTTACCTTGTTGTTTATGCTGCTGCTGGGCATCCTTGTTTTTACCTTGCAAAGCAAATCGAGAAGTGAAATAAGGTATGCAGATCTATCGTTCAGATCAAATATAACCCGTGTGCAAGCAGTTCATGGATCGTCGGTCGGTTTTGGGGATCTCTCTAATGGGGAGCGGCTTTTTATTCCCCTTCCCAAAAATTCCCTACACGTCGGTGACTCAATAATTAAAATAAAGAAGAAAAATCCTTTACAGTAAAAAAAGCGTGATGGCAGCGACTTGCGTCGGATCCGCCTGGATGGAAGATCCTACTGAATACCAGCTAAACGTGGCCCATAGCGTGTCCAATTGTTTTAACAGGAACAGCCCATTAGCAGAAATGGGCCGCCCGGCCCATAGTAAATGATCTGGATAATGTGAATCTTGCAGAAGTTTGAGATAATGG
>JAEZAY010000497.1 GCA_023427575.1 Bacteroidota bacterium
CTTACATACCGGAAGTTATTTTGCAGGTACTGATAGATTTTCCGAATCTTTTCTTTTTCTTCCGGAACATTGTTCACCATCTGCTTAAAAAATTCAACCTTCTCTGCGGGCAATACATCCCGGGCCATGTATAATTTTCCATACCAGGCTCCGAATTCCTTCCAGCTTGCCAGGCTGCCCTCATAGCCGCCAAATTCAAAACGATCGGGTGCAATTTTAATTACCGGCAGAAAATCGATGGCTCCGGTTTCGCCTTTCAGTGTAATCAGGTTCTTAACCGTCCAGCTATATCTGTTCTGCTTACCATCATTTTCCTGTACAGGCTTTATGGAGATATTCTCCGTTTTATGGCGGAAACTGAGATTGGCGGGAACGGTGATTTTGAATTCAGCATGTCCTACCGACAAACCGGGAACCTGGATATAAAAATCAGGGTAGTGCAGTGTGCCTTTCAGATCCGTTTCATACTTCATTTCAACCGTAAAAGGATAGGAGGGGGCCGCCACATTGTAGTAGAATGTTTTGCTGTCATCTACAAGTTGTTCTGTAAAAGCATGAAACTGCAGGTCTTTCTTTCTGATTCGCTGAACAGCTCTTCCCAGGGAATCATACACGTTTATCTGCACTTCGCCCAGCGACTGGAACTTGTCGGTATATTCGGCGAAATGCTGATACCTGTCTCCATCTTTGTTAAGTATCGTAACGATTGTATGTACCGTTTTCCTGGCCTTCCCAATGGACAATACTTCATAATGCAGGTAATCGTATTTATTAAAGGCTGCCGCATTTGCACGCAGCGAATCCGGAATAGTTTTTACACTATAGTCAATTTCCTGGGCAGATCCACTGAAACCGGAGCCGCAAAATAGTATGGCAGCGATCAGGTATTTCATACGCATTAGCTTTTCTTAATGACAGCCTGCTCTTTGAGCAGCTCAAACATTTTTTTATAAAAATCTCTCAACTCATCATAATGCTCCGCCGGATAGAAGCTGGCGATATTGAACGTGAGCCGTGTTAATATGGTCCTGGCGGGAAGATCCGTAAATACATCCCGGGAAAAAACGATGGATTTGTCGGGACTCTGAACCCGTAATGATTTCGGAATCTCATCCAATACATAATCTTTTGGCCATTTTATCCGAACAGTTACACTGGCTCTGCGCTGATATCCAAAATTGACATGACTCATCCGTTGTTTAGCTATAAACGGGTTTGCTTCAAAACCCGTAAACATACTGATGGGAAGAAAAAAATAATCCCCGCTTCCTTCCATTGGTTTTCTAAACTGAAGAATCTGGTTCAAAGCCAGCGTATCGGATTCCAGGTTATTTATCTCAAAGCTGTCAATAACCAGATTTGCATCATCGCCGCCGTAGGTTTCGCGCGCGTATCCCGATTCATTTCTTTTGTATGCCGCAAACCTGTTAACCCGGGCATAATCATAACTCAGATGCCGGACCCTGCCTTTTATGGTCATATCCGGCATTATTTCGGCATCTACTGAAACAGATTCCCGGAACTGTCTTTTGTCGTCCGTAACCCGGATTAATTCCCCGATACTGCGATCAACCACCAGCGCATACGTATTCAGAATCTGAGCAGGAACAATATGAACCGGCGTTAAATTATCCGTTGCATCCAGATAAAATTTCCTGCCTTCCATTACAACATAGGCGATCACTTTGTTGAACTGGTCTACAAACGGCGCTTCAGGAATCACTTTTCCGTATGAGCGTTCGGCAACAAGCAAAGGATAGGCCTGCAATCCGGCTTCCTGCAGAAGGTTAATCAAACAAAAATTAACTTCCGCTGCAGAGCCTTTTTGTTCATTCCAGGCATTTTTAATATTGTTTGCGTATTTGCCAACAGAGCCATCCCATTTAATTCCCGATCTGGTAAACGATAAAACCCTGCGCATTCTTTCTTCTGGATCCTGAATCAATTTAGCCAGTTTAATGAAGGCATCGGTGCCATTCAGATTTTTGCGTAGCTGCCCCCCAAAAGCAGGTTCAAGCATGATCTGGCGGTTGACTTCTTTCCACGAACTCATATACTTTATCTTCGAGTTAAAAGAAGTATAACCCGTAAGCTGAAAGGTCACTCTTTGCAGATAGTCACGCCTTGCATCCATATATGGTTCATCTGTAAGAGCCGGGATATTATTCATCTGATAGCTGATGCTGCCGGAACTTTTATCGGTTGAGATTTCGATCGGAAATCTTTCGTCTTTATGAACGAGATAACTGAATTCGGCATTCGGTAAAATGGTAAGGCGGTAAAAACTTTTCCGGACGGGAATTCTCTCCTGGAAATTCCAGTCTTCCAATCCGTTATAGTTCTTTTGCCGGCTGGTATATTTATATTCGATCACCGATCCAACCCGTACCCCGGGCATACTGAAACTTACCTTACTCCATCGTTCATTCAGCTTTCTGCGAAAGATGTTTTTTCTGTCCAGCTTTTCAATTTGCGGAACCTGCCCGTTCAGATTATATACCAGGGCATCGATATTATCAATAAACTCAAAATCATTTTCATGATAGAAAGGAATTTCAACATCAGCATAAGAAAGTCCCGATTCCTTTAAAATCTTGATCCGGATTCTGTATTCCGTGATCAGATTGTACTGATCATTATAATTTGAAACCGCTTCTTTTACCAACACCATTGCTCCCGCATCCGGATCAAATGAACATTCGGTCATACGCATTTCCGTAGCGTTGGGCTGACCAAAATCCTGAAAAAACTGAGTCATGCCTGCAACGGATCCCCACAATAAAAGCAGGATTACTGTAAATATTTTCAACATAAGCCGTCTCTAAAGGGAGTTCTTTCTTTTAATTACGTATTGCTCGTTCAGAAGCTCATGCATTTTTTTATAGAACTCCTGGAAATAGATATAGTCGGAAGAAGCAACAACGGGCGACTTAAAATCAACCGTAATGCGCACCGATAATTTGTTTCCGTCTTTTACGGATCTTCTTGAAAGGGAACAGGTAGAATCGGGCATGATCATCCTGATATTCTGAGGCAGATCCTCAAATTCAAAATCTTCCGGAATGCTGTATAATCCAACAATATTGTACTGCTGATTGGTGGAAAAGAATATATCAGAAACCCGATTTTCCGCAACAAAGGGATTGCGTTCAAAACCGGAGAAGAGATTAGTTGAAAAGTAATGATAGTCGCCCGAAGCATTAAGCTTTTGTTTGAATGGAATTCGTTGAACCAGCGGCAATGAATCATGCTGCGTATTTTCTAAGGCAATACTATCGGCACCCAGACCTTCGGCCTGGAAAAGGCTTTTCAGAAATGCATCTTTTCCATCTTTTAATTTCCGGATCTTTTCAGCACGTGCGTAATCATAGCTGGAAATGATGGCGGTGCCTTTCAGTTCGCCTTCCGGACTGATGACGGCATTCATAACGACCGCCTCTCTTTTGATCTGCTTTTCATCCCAAAGCGTTGTCCATCCCCATTCATGCGTGTCGAGGTTTTCAATCACCAGTCCTTCCGAATACATCACATCATAAGGAATGATAGTGGAAGGCGTAAACTGATCGGTACCATCCAGCACATACGTTTTGCCATTTATTTTTAAATGGGCAAGAACCTTGTCGAACTGGCTAATGCTTGTATAGCCGGTGTTAACCCGGCCATTGGAACGGGTACTTACAAGTATGGGGTGTGCCTTCAGGTTAGCGCTTTTTAAAAGATTCACCAGAATCATATTGATCTCGCCGCTGGTACCTTTTTTACTTGCCCATGCTGCCCGCACGCCGTTTTCAGCCCAGATCTCATTGTTGCCATCCCATTCCATATTCTTCCGAACATAGGCATGAATGATCTTCATTTTTGTCAGATCATCCGTAATTGTCCCCAGTTGATCATCCAGGTCCTTCGTGCGTGGAATATTACGCTTAAGCTGAACTCCGAAGTTTTCATGGTCCATTAAATTCCGGATTACCTGCGGCCAGCTTAATACAAACGATTTTCGTTCGGTTGTTCCGTTAAAGGCAACGATATCGGAAACCAGTTTCTGCACATAATCGTCTTCACAGGTAATATATGGTTCGTCACGCAAGGCGGGAATATTGGTCATGGTAAATGTCTGAATATCCCTTTGACCTTTCCGGTTCCGGTCTCTTTGTATTGGCAAACTGGTATGCGTCTGGCAATTCACTTCAATTTCGTAGGGAAAATTTAAACTGTACCTGCTAAAGGCAACGGGAATGTTCTTTTGAAAATGCCAGTCGTCCAAACCAAAAATACCGCTTCCCGTGATGCTGTATTTATATTCTATCACCGAACCGGCTTTTACATCCGGCAGGGTAAAAATCACCTGGGAATAGCGGCTATTCACTTTTTTTGTGAACACCGCTTTTTTATCCAGTTTGGTAGTAACAATATTTCCCTGGTCATCCAGGTTGTAGGTATTCGCCGTGAGGTTCCTTACCTGCATGCCATTTTTATAGCTTAAAAAGGGAATCTTAACGTCGGCAGAACCCAATCCCTTATCAGTCAGGATTTTAATCCGGACATGGCGTTCTATCTCCGAATTCAGCGAACTTTGCATGGGATTAATATTCATTGAACAGAAGGCTTCGGCGGCATCAAAAAGCACCATCGCTTCGGCCTTGTTGTCAAATGCGCATTCTTTTAATGTTAAATCCGTTTTTTCAATCTTTCCAAATGAAGGGATATCTTTATCTTTCTGGGCAAACACTGCGGCACATATAAATGCAGCAGCAATCGTTAGGGCGGTCTGACGAAGCATACAAGGGGTTTAGAGCGTAATGATAGCTATTTAACTTTCCGGAACGAAACACTTAACAGATGCAACTGAATAAATACATAAAAACACTTACCACACTTTCACTTTTTATAGTATGTTTCGGTATTGCCTATGCGCAAAAAGAGCCGAAAGCAAAAAAGACAAAAGCTGCGCCTGCAAACAAAAAAACGCCGAAATCGATGGTGGATAATAACAGCCTGCTATGGGAAATAACGGGAAACGGAATTTCCACTCCCTCATATGTTTTCGGCACCTTGCATATACTTTGCGCGGATGACGCCAATCTCAGTGATAGTTTAAAGACGGTTATAAAAGAAACAGGGCAGATCTTTTTCGAGATCGATATGGATAATATGCAGGAAATGATGGGGGCGCTGAAATTTCTGCGGATGAATGATGGCAAAAAGATCTCGGATCTGCTCACGGCAGAAGAATACGATAAGGTCAGGGCTTATTTCGATCAGAATCGTTCGGCTATGCCTTTTACAATGATGAACCGCTTTAAACCATTCTTCGTTTCCAGTATGATTGGCGAATCCATGATGGGCTGCGAAAAAGTAAACGGAATGGAAATGCAGATCATGAAAGAGGCTAAACAATACAAAAAGGAGATCCGCGGATTGGAAAGCATAGAATTTCAGGCCAGCATTTTCGACAGCATTCCCTACGAACACCAGGCGAAAGAACTGGTAAAATATGTCGACAGCATCGAAAGTTACCGCAAAGTGATGGCAGAAATGGTAGAAGTTTACCGGACTCAGAACCTGACAAAAATGGAGGAACTGATGGTAAAGTCTGATCCGGGACTTGAAGGCTATATGGACCTGTTATTATACAAAAGAAACCATAACTGGATCGGTTCAATGCAGGAGCAAATGAAAGAAGTTTCTACTTTGTTTGCGGTGGGGGCGGGCCATTTGCCGGGGAAGGAAGGCGTTCTTCAACTGCTTCGCGATAAAGGCTATAAAGTGAGGCCGGTTAAAAGCTGATTCAACATAATGAAGTAAAAAAAGCCTGGTTCTTCAGATCCAGGCTTTTTTATTATTTAACAGTTTCCGGCGTTTCCCGGGGAAACAGGAGCTTGGTAATAAGCCCATACACCCCGGTCCTGCTTTAAAACAATCCTTAGAATTTTTCAAGCCCGCTGAAAAAGAAATTTCCTTCAATTTCGGCATTTTCATCGCTATCGCTCCCGTGAATGGCATTTTCGCCCAAAGAGGTTGCAAACAACTTGCGGATGGTACCTTCATCTGCCTTTGCCGGATCGGTAGCGCCGATCAGGGTGCGGAAATCTGCCACGGCATTCTCTTTTTCCAGAATGGCTGCTATAATGGCCCCACTGCTCATAAACTGAACGAGTTCACCATAAAAGGGTCTTTCTTTATGAACTTCATAAAACTGCCCGGCCTTTTCGCTGCTCAGCTTCGTCATTTTAAGGGCCACCAGGCGAAACCCGGCTTTTTGAATTTTGTCGATAATCGCGCCGGCATGACCATTTTTCATTGCATCGGGCTTAATCATTGTAAACGTACGATTGCTCATAACTGATTTAAAATTTGGCGGCAAAGGTAATAGATTCAGGCTGATTCCGTACTATTTGGCTGGCTAATTCAAAGCGGAACCGGGTCCTGAACTTTAATTGTTAGTTGGCTTTTATTTCTGCAACTTTGCACGCATTTTAAATGAAAGCAATCACAGAAATATATCCTTTATTAAAGGACCCGAAGAAAATAGTTATCACTACCCATCAGAAGCCTGATCCGGATGCAATGGGATCATCGCTTGCGCTGTATCATTTCCTGCTGCAGTTTGGCCATGAGGTAACCGTTATTTCGCCCACAAACTGGGCAAGCTGGCTTAACTGGATGGAAGGCAGCGCCAACGTTATAGATTTTGAATTGAACCGCGAAAAATCGGCAGAGATTATTAAATCTGCCGACTGGCTGTTTTGTCTTGATTTTAATGTTTTATCCAGGACTAAAAACCTGACACCGATGCTGGAAGATTTCGGCGGAGTCCGGATCTTGATTGACCATCATCAGCAGCCGCAATCGGAAAAGTTTGGATTTGGGATCAGCGATACCACCAAAAGTTCCACCTGCGAAATGATTTTTGATTTTATTTCCGAATCCGGGCACCTCGATCTGATCAACAATACGATTGCCGAATGTTTGTACGCGGGAGTGGTGGCCGATACCGGCTCTTTCCGGTTTCCGGCAGCCAGTGCCAATGTACACCGGATGGTGGCGGTATTAAAAGACCGCGGTCTTCAGCATACCAAAGTGCATGAAAATATTTATGATAATTTTCTGGAGAACCGCCTTCGTTTTATAGGCCATGTGCTTATGAACCGGATGGAAGTGTATTATGAATACAATACCGCGCTGATCGCGATTTCCAAAAAAGACCTGCTGCGATTCCAGATCAAAACCGGCGATACCGAAGGCCTGGTCAACTATCCGTTGAGCATCCAGGGTATTAAACTGGCGGCGCTGGTTATCGACCGTGATGAAGAACGTAAATGGAGTTTCAGAAGCAAGGGAGAATTTAACACCAATGAATTTGCCCGAAAATATTTTGAGGGTGGGGGCCATTTTAATGCCTCGGGCGGCAGAAGCAGCGCAAGCCTCGACGATAACGTACAAAAATTCCTGGAAGCAATGAAAGAAAATGCATCGCTTCTGCAATAGATTTTCTTTATTTCAAAATTTTTAAATTTCCGGCATAAAAGCCCTTTATACAAACAACAGAAAATGAAAAAAACATCCCTTTTAGTATTCAGTGCCATTATGCTGATGCTTGCAGCCTGCTCTGAGAACGCGGGTTTTAAAAAGACCAAAAGCGGCCTGGTGTACAAAATTATTTCCGAGGGCAAAGGCCCTCAGGTGAAAACCGGTGAATTCCTGAAAGTGCATTACACTCAAAGCATTAAGGGCAGTAACAACAAAGACAGCATTCTTGGCACCAGCCGTGATGGAATGCCTACTTATGCGCAGGTCGATAGCGTGGGTGATATCTACAATCCCGCCGCCATTTTCGGTATGCTTTCCAAAGGTGATAGCGTTATCATTGTGATGGAAGCCGATAGTCTTTACAAAGTAGCGGAACAACGTCCGCCATTTATTAAGGCGAAAGACAAACTGACCCTTACCTTTAAAGTTGTTGATATTATCAGCAACGAAGAAGCTTTGCGTGCCGACCAGGAATCGCTGATGCAAAATCAGAAAGAGAAAGAAGTAAAAGACATCGAAGCATATCTGGAAAAAAATAATATCCAGGCGCAGAAAACGGAAAAAGGAACCTTTGTTCAGATTGAAAATCCAGGCACCGGCATTGCAGCCGATTCAGGCAAAACCGTAACGGTCATGTACACCGGTAAAACGTTTGAAGGGGTGGCCTTTGATTCAAATATAGATTCCAGTTTCGGACATACTGATCCGTACAAACTTGTGATCGGATCACGTGGCGCCATTGAAGGCTGGGACGATGGATTGCGTTTGTTCCGCAAAGGTGGAAAAGGAAAATTATTTATTCCTTCCATGCTGGCTTATGGTGGTAACCCGCCTCCCGGAGCTCCTTTTAAACCATTCGAAAACCTGATGTTTGAGGTAGAGGTTCTGGATGTTACGAATACTCCGCAACAACCAAACCCGCAGTTTCCCAGATAATTGAAACCAGTCATTTTATTACAGGCCTTCTTCCATCCGGAAGGAGGCTTTTTTTATCTCACTGCAAAGCTTAACCGCTTCAAGGGCTTCCTTCACATCATGAACGCGAAGGATAGAAGCTCCATTCAAAATGGCAATGGTATTCAACACCGTGGTTCCGTTCAAAGCTTTTTCGGCATCGATTCCCAGGGTTTTATAAATGGTTCCTTTTCTTGAAACCCCGATCAGCAGGGGCTTACCAGGTATTTTCAGAACCGGAATCGCGTTCAGGATTTCAAAATTTTGGGCGATTGTTTTTGAGAATCCGATGCCGGGATCCAGGATGAGATCGTGGATGCCCGCGTCCTGGCAAACACGGATCCGTTCGATGAAATAATCGGTGATTTCGCCCATCAGATCTTTATAACTGGTAAAATCATTCATGGTTTGTGGTGTGCCCCGCATATGCATGCAGATATAAGGTACCCGCATCTGAGCGGCCAGGGGTATAATCTCGGGGTCGATATGCCCGCCGCTAATATCATTAATAATAGCGCCACCGGCTTCGATGGCTAATTTCGCCACCCTTGCATAAAAGCTATCCACCGAAATAATGGCATCGGGAAAATTTTTGATTATTAATTCAATCGCGGGAATCAGGCGCTGTAATTCTTCCCCGGCAGAAATCAGGGTAGAACCCGGCCGGGTGCTTTGCCCTCCAAGATCGAGAATGGCGGCTCCCTCAAGAAGCATTTGTTCGGCTTTCCGAAGAATTTGCATCTCCGTATCTGCCCGGCTTTTATGATAGAAAGAATCCGGCGTGACATTGATAATCCCCATAACGATGGGTTCATCAATCGTTAACAATCTTCCTTTGCAGTTCAATGTGAACATGGGCGCTTATCTTTACATTTGACCCGGTAAAGTTGGTTATAAATTTTTACTATAAAAGATTCTTTCAGTTCATGAGTAATACCCTGGATCAGTATCAGTCGGAATTGGAGCTTTGCAAGGAGATTTTTTTAAAGAAGGCCAGCGACTATGGAACTTCCTGGAGAGTTTTGCGGCCCGTGTCCATTCTGGACCAGCTTTTTATTAAAGCACAACGGATCCGAACCATCCAGGAGAAAAAACAACAAAAAGTGGCCGAAGATATCGGCGGTGAATTCCGGGCGATCGTAAATTATGCCCTCATCGGGTTGATCCAGCTCGATAATCCGGACGGGGCGGAGGAATGGGCGCTTGAAAAAGTAAATCGTTTGTATGAGGAAAAAGCTTCGCTTGCAAAAAATACCATGGTGGCCAAAAATCACGATTATGGTGAGGCCTGGCGAAGTATGAGCCAGGAAAGTTTTGTAGACCTGATCCTGATGAAGCTGATGCGCATGCGCCAGATAATTGCCAACGATGGAAAAACAATTATCAGCGAAGGCATCGATTCCAATTATATAGATATTATAAATTACGCTTTGTTCGCCCTGATCCTGATCAGAGAAGGTCAGCATGCAGGCTAATGAATCGTTCTACCCCCAAATCAGTATATAATGAAAATGGCCCTCACGATTATCCGCTGGATTGTTGGAATAGTTTTTATTTTCTCCGGATTAATTAAAGCAAACGACCCACTCGGACTCAGTTATAAAACGCAGGAATTTTTTGAGGTCTGGAACCTGCATGGCCTGAACAGCACCACACTGGCTCTTTCGGTGATTATGATCGCCTTTGAGATCATTGCCGGCGTGGCGGTATTGCTGGGGTGGAAAATGCGGCTGTTCAGCTGGTTACTGCTTATCCTCATTCTGTTCTTTACTTTCCTGACCGGCTATGCGCTTTTCTCGGGAAAAATCAAAGAATGCGGATGTTTCGGGGATTGTATTCCGATTCAGGCGCACCAGTCATTTATTAAAGACGTTATCCTGCTGGTTCTGATCGGAATCATTTTCCTGTACAGAAATAAGATCCGGCCCGTGCTCACCGCTTCCGCCAGTTTCGTAATCCTGTTTTTTACCGTGGTATTTTCGTTTAGCCTGCAGTGGTATACCCTGCGCTATCTTCCCATCGTGGATTGTTTGCCCTATAAAGAGGGAAATAATATTCCTGAAAAAATGAAGATCCCCGCCGGCGCTATTCCGGATAGTTCCGTCATCAGTTTTGTATATAATGTGAACGGAAAAGAAGTGGAATTTACAGCGGATAAATTTCCCGATGATTTCGACGATTCACTTTACCAGTTCGTGCGTCGTTACGATAAAATTGTTCGCAAGGGCAATGCTTCTCCTTCTATTAAAGATTTTTCATTACAAACGCAGTCCGGCAATGATACCACGCTTGCCTTACTGAATGAAGAGGGCTATCAGTTATATCTGTTCTTTCAGAATCAATTTCCGGATGGAGGATGGCATAAACACCTGAATCAGCTGTTAGATGAAGCCGCCAACAAGGGCATTAGCAGCTTTATTGTTACCAATATTGGCTTTGATGATATTCAAACCAATGATCCAGGGTTTTTTAGCAAGATGACTCCCCTGCGTTCGGATGCCGTAGCCATTAAAACAGCGGCCCGCACCAACCCTACCATAATGCTGGTAAATAAGGGAGACATTGAAAAGAAATGGAGTTATGCCCGGCTTGATTATGCGATTAAACATATCCGGGAGCTTAAACGGTAAGAAGGTTTGATAAAAGACTTGTAATTTATATTTTATAAACGAACGGCGGTGATAATGTGCCAATGTGCGAATGTGCCAATGTGGAAATGTGATAATTTGATAATTTGATAATGTGATAATCATTGGTGTCCGGGTAATAAGACACAGCTAAAGAATATAACTGTCCGGATTTGAATGTGCACATTGGCACATTCGCACATTTGCACATTCCCTTATGCCGGAAGTTTCAATTTTTAGGATTTATTCCGGAGCCCGATTTTTTTGCTCCACTTTTTTTCTAAAAAAAAGTGGAAGTGGTCATTTCCTATGACTGCTCGTAAATTACTATTGGTAATAGGTTTCGCGTGAATGGAAAATTATTATCTGGACAACAATGATAAAAAGATTTGATATGAAACTAAGTTTAGCAGTCTTATTTATCACGTTTATAGCAGCTGCCTGCGCCCGGAAACTGGCGCCGGATTGGAATTTTGACAAAACACGTTATCAGGCAAAGGATCATACGGCTGAAAATCTTTTTTCATCCAATATTGAAGGCCCGGCCGTTGATCGCTCGGGGCGGCTTTTTGTTGTTAATTACGAGAAAGACGGGACCATTGGTTTAGTCCATCCCAACGGTTCTGTTGAGCTTTTCCTACTACTTCCTGAAAACAGTACGGGCAACTCCATTCAGTTCAAAGCCGACGGCAGGATGCTGGTGGCTGATTTTACCGGCCACAATATTCTGGAAATTGATCCGGAAACTAAACGGGTTGCCGTTTATTGCCATGAACCGCGGTTCAACCAGCCCAACGATATCTGCATTCATTCCAATGGAATGGTATTCGCATCCGATCCGAACTGGAAAGAAGGGACCGGTCAGCTTTGGCGGATTGATCCGGATAGAAGGGCGGTATTGCTAGCTGCAGACATGGGAACAACCAATGGAATTTGCCTGAGCCCCGATGAAAAAACGCTCTACGTCAACGAAAGCATTCAAAGAAATATCTGGGCCTTTGATCTGGACGCAAAGGGCGGAATTTCCAATAAGCGTTTGTTAACCACCGTTAGTGATCATGGTTTTGACGGAATGAAGTGCGACCGGGATGGAAATTTATATGTTACCCGCTATGGAAAAGGGACCGTTGCCATTTATAACCGCGGTGGAAAATTGATCCGGGAAGTATCGCTGAAAGGAAAAAAGGTAAGCAATATTACTTTTGGCGGAAAAGATGGAAAAACGGCATTTGTAACTTTGCAGGATAGAAAAGGCATTGAAAAATTCAGAGTGGATGCCGGATCTGAATTTAAATAGGCAGCACCATCAATTAATCACTACTTCGCGGATGGTCTTTTCGCCCAGCGCTTCATTTACTCTTTCAATGATTTTTTCTTTCTGATAATGCAGCTCCTGTTTCAGGGGCGCAACGGAAGTGGTTATGTAAAGGGTTTGACCGTGGATCTGAATTTTCTCGGTGTACTTGGCAATGGTTCTTCCCATAATATTCTCCCAAACATCAGTGATCTGAAGCGCCAGGATGGAACCCCGGAATTTGCTTTTTTCCAGAAATTTTTTCAATGCGTCGCCCAGCGAATACTCAGCCATAACGCGAAAATAGGAAAGAATCAGAGATTTACTTAGCACCTGCGATTTCAGTACGAATCTTTGTTTTACCTAAAGATCTATCAGTTGAAACTGAACTCCCAGCTTTTTCAGATGTTCAGAAACTCTTTCGGCATGGGTATCGGAAATAAAGATCTGTCCCTGGTTCTGCAAACACACCCAGTCGAGCAGATTATGCATCCGACCGGCATCCAGCTTTTCAAACACATCATCTAAAAGCAGGAGGGGAGCAAAACCCTTTCCAGTTTTCAGCGTTTCGAATTCGGCCAGCTTTAACGCAAACAACAGGCTTTTCCGCTGGCCCTGGGAGGCAATGTTTTTAAAGGGCTGATCATTTAAAAAAAATTCCAGATCATCGCGATGGATCCCGGCATTCGATCTTTGAAGAAAAAGATCCTTTTCGCGGAACTGTTTCAGCAGGTCGGAAAAGCTGGAATTGCCAAGCTGGCTTTTATAATTCAGGTCAATCTGCTCCGGACTGGCAGCGATCTGGCGGTAAAAAGCTTTGATCTCAGGTATCAGTGCAGCCAGAAATTCTTTTCTTTTCTGATATACAAAACTGCCGTACCGGATAAGTTGCTCATCATACACTTCCAGCAGGCTTCGGTCGGAATTTCCGACACCGGCATTTTTCAGAAACGAGTTCCGTTGCTGCAGTACCCGGTTATAATCGATCAGTTGCTGAAGATAATCGGGATCGGTCTGAGAAA
>JAEZAY010000529.1 GCA_023427575.1 Bacteroidota bacterium
ACTATGGATGGCATCAGAACCACCAGGGCACCTGGCATTACACCGCTTTTATTGAAAACGGCCGGGTACTGGACGATGAAAAATTGGCTTTAAAAACGGCCTTCCTTGAAATAGCAGAATCGGGAAAAGCTAATTTTCGCTTTACCTGAAATCAAAACCTGATCCTCAGTGATATTATTCCTGCCGACAAAGATCATGTACATGGCATCCTGGAAAAATACGGGGTGATTGCCCATACCGATAATGCATCCACGATCCGGAAAAATGCCATGGCCTGTGTGGCTCTGAATACCTGTCCGCTCGCACTGGCAGAAGCCCAGCGTTATATGCCTTCGCTGCTGGATAAGATTGAAGGAATGCTGGACCGGCATCAGTTGAAAGATCAGGATATTATCATTCGGATGACCGGTTGTCCAAATGGATGTGCAAGGCCGGTAATTGCCGAAATTGGATTTGTAGGTACCGCCTATGGCAGATATAATTTACATCTGGGCGCCGATCTGGAAGGTACCCGGCTGAATCGTTTGTACAGGGAGAATCTGGATGAACCCCAGATTCTGGCCGAGCTGGATGCACTGCTGGGAGCGTATAGCCGTGAAAAAGCGGCCGGTGAAAATTTCGGCGATTTTTCGCTGCGGAAAGAATGGGTTTAAATTTCATAGTCACGGCTTTGTATAACCGTAATGAAACAGTCTAAATCATGTAACTGAACAAGCATAGTGGAAGAAGCAAAAACATTTGATAAACAGACAGAGTCGGGTGATACCAACCGGCTGTTTCCGGTTTTTATAAAGCTTGAGCAGCTTTCTCTTCTCATTGTGGGCGGTGGTAAAGTGGCATTGGAAAAGTTGAATGCCGTCCTGGCAAATTCACCAGGCACAGCGATCAGGCTGGTGGCCAGTTCCGTTAGCGATTCTGTTAAAGAAATTGCCGCGGTAAATTCCGGGATCACCGTTTTTGAAAGACCATTTGCCAGCTCCGATCTTGAAGGAGCCGATATAGTAATTGTGGCTATCAATGATCCGGAAATCAGCCTTTTTATTTACAATGAAGTAAAACGGGCCGGAAAGCTCTGCAATGTGGCTGATAAGCCCGCTTTGTGTGATTTTTATCTGGGCTCTATCGTGCAGCGCGGAAACCTTAAGATTGCTATTTCCACGAATGGCAAATCGCCCACGGCAGCCAAAAGATTAAAAGAAGTATTGAATGATGCGATGCCGGAGCAGATCAATGATGTGATCGAAAATCTTCATGTCATCCGAAACCGCCTGAATGGTAATTTTGAGTATAAGATCAAAAAACTGAATGCCATCACCAGGGTGTTGGTGGATAAACAGAATTCTGAAAGTCGCTGGAAAAAAATCGCCACTTATTCTGTTTCTGCTTTTGCGCTTATGCTGATCGGGCATTTCATTTTTTCTTACCTGCCGCTTCAGCAAATGGCCGATGACACTGTTGCCTGGTACAAAACGCTGGACGATAATTTTCACTGGATGTTGCTGGCGGGATTTTTAGCGCAAATGGTGGATGGAGCGCTGGGTATGGGCTATGGCGTAACCAGCACTACTATATTATTGTCGGCCGGCGTAAATCTGACTTCCATTAGCGGCAGTATTCATACGGCCGAGATCTTTGCCAGCGGTGCATCCGGTTACAGCCACTACAAATTTGGCAACGTCAATAAAAAACTGTTTAAGGCCCTGTTGATCCCGGGGGTAATCGGCGCCGTATTAGGAGCGCTTCTTTTAATTAAATACGGGGAGTCGCATGCGGAATATGTACGGCCGCTACTGGCTGCCTATACCTTGTTTTTAGGAATAAAAATTCTGGTGGGCGCCTTCCGCAAGCAGAAAAGGGTAAAGAAGTTTAAGCGCCATGGGATGTTGGCGGGCATTGGCGGATTTCTGGATTCGTTTGGCGGCGGTGGCTGGGGTCCGATTGTTACCACTACACTGATCACCAAAGGAAGAAGCCCCCGATTTGTGATCGGATCGGTTAGTCTGACTGAATTTTTTGTAACCCTCGCCAGTGCTTTTACCTTTTTTACCTTCCTGGGCGTTACCCACTGGCAGGTGATCCTGGCATTGATTATTGGGGGCCTTGTTGCGGCGCCGCTTGCGGCGAGGCTAACGGGAAAGCTTCCACGAAAAACATCGTTTATTCTCCTGGGTATACTGGTTATATTCTGGAGTTTGCGAATTTTGATTAAGGCCGTTTAAATAGCCATGTTTCCGGGTATTAAAAAATCATTGCTGTCCGGGTAAATGTGTTCAATGGGCCTCGGAAGAAATCCGTTAAGAAAATTGAAACGAACGGCGTAAAATAAAAACAGTTGTTACCGAAGCCCGGAAATTTTCTGTAGCCCGTAAGTCCTACTGGAGCTGGGTTATATTCTTACGCTGTGACTTGTTTTTATTTAGCCGGGATTTTCAATTTTTAGGATTTATTCCGGAGCCCGATTTTTTTGCTCCACTTTTTTTCTAAAAAAAAGTGGAAGGGGGCATTTACAATGACTGCTTCGAAATTTACTATTGATGCGGGTTTCAGGCAAATAGCAAGTTATTACCCGGACACCAATGATTGAAAGATCCCGGCGAAGATCGGTTTTTAAGATCCTGTTTCTCTGGTTCCACCCTGTGAATCCCAGTCTGGCCGTTTTCCCCTGCCCATGGTTGAGCAGCATTTCGGCTATTCCGCCTTACCTTTGGTAAAATTAAATACATGATCTCTATTGAAGTGAACCGTGTAAGCGACGACTATGGCTTTGAAGCCCGCGATCAGAACGGACATACCGTACGGATTGATACAAGCCCCGAAACGGGCGGTAAAAATTTTGGAGTTCGGCCCATGCAGCTTCTTTTAATGGGATTGGGTGGATGCAGTGGGATAGATATTGTTTCTATTCTAAAAAAACAAAGGCAGGAACTGAAAGGTTTTCGTTCTTATATAGAAGGGGAAAGAGAGGCGGGAAAGGAACCATCGTTATGGGAGAACGTAAAAATTGTATTTGAACTGGAAGGTGATATTGATCAGGACAAGGCCGAAAGGGCCTGTGCGCTTTCCATGGACAAATATTGCTCGGTTGCCGAAACAATTCGTCGTGCCGGCGGAAACCTGAGCTGGGAAGTTCGGGTTAAGAGGCCTTAGAACTCCTGCATAAAATCCATTATTGTTCATTATCTCAAAGTATTTATAAGGATGCATCCAATAACCAAAGCCATTCGTACTCAAACTCCGCGCGGAGCGGAAATGGAACATTCCACTCCAATGTTTTTGACCAGTAGCTTCTCTTTCGACAACGCAGAGGATATGCGTGCGGCTTTTGCGGAAGAAACAGATGATAATATTTACAGCCGCTTCAGCAATCCCGGAGTAAATGAGTTTATCACTAAAATGTGTGTCCTTGAGGGGGTTGAATCTGGTTTTGCCACGGCATCGGGAATGGCCGCTGTTTTTGCATCGTTTATGGCTTTTCTCAAAACCGGGGATCATATTATCTGTTGCAGCGCGGTATTTGGTAGCACTCATAGTCTGGTGGCCAAATTTTTACCGAATTATGGAATTGAACACACGTTTGTAGACGCAGGAAATCCTGAAGATTGGGAAAAGGCAATCAGGCCGAATACCAAAATGGTATTTATTGAAACACCAACCAATCCCGGGCTTGAAATTATCGATCTTGAAGCCATCGGGAAGCTTTGCAAAAAACACAATCTGATCTTTAATGTCGACAATTGTTTTGCAACGCCACTGCTTCAAAGGCCTGCTGATTATGGAGCCGACCTTATCGTGCATTCAGCAACGAAATGGATTGATGGCCAGGGTAGGGTATTGGGAGGAATCGTACTGGGAAATAAAGACCTGATCTATCAATTGTATCTTTTTTGCCGGAATACAGGCCCGGCCATGTCACCATTTAATGCATGGATCCTAAGCAAGAGCCTGGAAACCCTCGATGTGCGCATGGAACGCCATTCCTCCAATGCGCTTTACATCGCCCGGCAACTGGAAGGTCATCCAAAGCTGGCTTCGCTGCGTTATCCTTTTCTGGAATCGCATCCGCAGCATGAAATCGCCAAAAAACAAATGAAAACCGGTGGGGGCATTGTTTGTTTTGAATTAAAGGGCGGTATTGAAAGCGGGCGAAAGTTTTTAGACAGTTTGGAAATGCTGACACTTACGGCCAATCTGGGCGATACCCGCAGTATTGCGTCGCATCCGGCAAGCACCACACATGCAAAACTTTCCGAAAAAGAAAGAATGGAGGTGAATATAACGCCGGGGCTTATCCGCATTTCGGTGGGCCTCGAACACCGCGATGATATACTTGCTGATATAAAACAGGCCATCGAAAAAAGTTAGCTGAAGCCTTTTTGGGTTGCGGCGGATTTGCTTTTTGTGGCGGGTATCTAATTTGCAGGAATAAGCTAAATTATAAATTGATGATCTACTTAGGACATGAATCCAGGGCAAGAATTTCTTCCAATATTTTAGCAGTTGTTCCGCAGCCCGGATCGGGTTTTATTTTTGGTACTGAAGACACCGAAGGCAATCGAACCGTGACCGATATTTTTGGCTTGAACCGAAAGGAAAATTTTTCTATCTCAGAAGCGGATCTTTCCCAGGCCTTGGAATATGGCAATCAGCACGAATTAAAATTGCTGGGAATTTATACCTCACGGACAAATGAAGAGGCCATTCCGGATGAAGACCTTCTAATTGCAGATCATCCCGAATTCACGTATCTGATCTATTCTGTAAACAACTCAGAGCTGGGAGCGCCCAGGGCCTGGAGGTTTTCCGAAACTGCCGGATTTACCGAAGAGCTGATTTCTGATAAGCCATTGGCCTGATACCGCCACTTTTCGGTGATTCTATTCAGGATCGATCCTGACATTACTTGCGCGCCGAAGGCTTACTTTCGATGTAAGTTTCCGAAGCTTCCCCTATTATTGTCCGGAGAAATTTTTTTAGAGGGCCCGGAAAGAATTCTGCCACTACAACCGAAATTTGCCAAAGCGTTATGGCTGATCCTTTTTTTTCACCTTTAGAATATGCCCGGTACAGCCGGCATCTCCTGCTGCCTCATTTCGGGATAGAGGCCCAAAAGAAACTGAAGCAGGCAAAAGTGTTGGTCATTGGGGCAGGAGGACTGGGATCTCCGCTTTTAGCGTATCTGAGCGCAGCCGGAGTTGGCACCATTGGCATTATTGATCATGATCGCGTCGACTTATCGAATCTGCAACGCCAGGTCCTTTTTACCACGGAAGATCTTGGGAAAAGCAAAGTGGAAGCAGCGCGCGACCGACTGCAGGCTTTAAATCCGCATGTTCAGTTTCTGTTATACAACGAGGAGTTGAACTCCCGAAACGCGTTGGATATTATACGTCTTTATGATGTAATCGCCGACGGATCCGATAATTTTCCAACCCGGTATCTGGTGAATGATGCCTGTGTTTTTGCGGGTAAGCCACTGGTATATGGAGCCGTTTTTCG
>JAEZAY010000031.1 GCA_023427575.1 Bacteroidota bacterium
GATAATCCACCGTTTCAATTACCCATAATCTTCCTTTTTCATCCCAATTCATATAAATGGGGTTGATAATATCGGGTTCGGATGCGAACAATTCGAGTTTGAACCCAACCGGAACCTGGGTGAGCCGCATGGATTCTTCGGGTGATAGCGGCTGCTGGAATTTAGGCGCCGGATCTCGGCGCTCGTAATTAGGGATCCGCATTTCCGTGTACACCGGTTGCGGCACCTGCATCGAACGCACCCGTGTTGCCAGTTCATCACCAATGGCCCAGAAAATTCCGTTTTTAATGAGCTGAATAAAGGCAGGATGGTTAAAGGTGTTTTCATCGTGGCCATAAGCCGTATAAAATACCCTTCCTTTTCCATAATCGCGAACCCATGTATATGGTTCGCGATGTTCACCATCCACTCTTTCCGTTAGTACCCTGATATTTTTACTGATTTTATCGTGAACATAGGTTTCATCCTTTGTATAAAAATTTTCAATTCCCTTCATTACCGGATGTGCAGGATCTGTAATTGCGGAAGGAAAGGAATCGTACTGATGGGTTTTGAATTGCCCGCCGATCAGTTCCACCACTTCATTGGAGTTGCGAAAACAATAAGAGGCGCTGTGAATGGGAACAAATCCTTTTCCATTCCTTACAAAATTCAATAGCGCCTTTTCCTGGGCTGGCTGAATGCTGTCGTGATTGGCGTATAAAATTAATCCATCGTAATAAGCCAGGTTCTCTTCATTCAAATCCGCGGGATCGGTTGTATAGCTAAGATTGATTCCGTCTTTAAAAAATTCCTTCGAAAATATCTCGGCCAGCTTTTCTGAATCGTGGTGTTTACTGGCATGACCGAGAAAAAGGATCTCCACCCGCCGGTATGAGGGATCTGCCGGTTTGCCCGACCGATGGGTAAACGAAAATAACAGGAAACAGAAAACGGCGGCAACGATATTTTGTGTTAAAGACCTTTTCA
Source organism: Bacteroidota bacterium (assembly GCA_023427575.1). Classification (GTDB taxonomy): domain Bacteria; phylum Bacteroidota; class Bacteroidia; order Chitinophagales; family Chitinophagaceae; genus Flavitalea. The sequence goes on from JAEZAY010000031.1 coordinate 970, forward strand.
TATGAGGCAAATATTTTAGCTGTTATTTGGCCAACCGGTCACGATCAGAAAAATAAAATCTCTTAAATTATTCGAACCTGAATTATTTTGAAACGGAAAACTTATAAACTGAACTGGTTTCATATAATTCACCCGGCTTCAGTACCGTTGAAGGGAATGAAGACTGATTGGGTGAATCGGGAAAATGCTGAGTTTCCAAACAAAATGCGGTACGGAATTCATCTTTAGCGCCCGACTTGAACTTATTTTGTCCCTGCATAAAATTGCCGCCATAAAACTGCAATCCCGGCTCGCGGGTTAATACTTCCATTACAATCCCGGATTGATCTCCCTTTACTATGGCAGCCTGTTTCAGGTCCGCCGTTCTGGCTCTTCCCAGCACATAATTATGATCGTATCCTTTTCCAAATTTTAACTGCTGATCATTGTCTTCCAATCTGCTCCCGATAGCCGCAGGCTTTCTGAAATCAAAGGCGGAGTTAGCCACCGGCCGGTGCTTGCCAAAAGGAATCAATGTGGAGTCAACCGGAGTAAACTGCTCTGCATTAATCTGCAGAAGATGATTGTTGATGGTTCCGCTGCCTTCTCCGTTCAGGTTGAAAAATGCATGATTTGTAAGGTTCACAACGGTGTTCTTGTCTGTGCTTGCTTTATAATCGAAACGAAGGGAATTGTCCGAACCAACTGTGTAGGTGACCGTTACCTGCAGGTTTCCCGGAAAACCTTCTTCACCGTCTTTCGACAGATAACTTAACTCCAGCGTGGAATCAGAAAGGAGCCGCGCGTCCCAGACCACATCCTGAAAACCCTTTTTACCCCCATGCAGGGTATTGGGGCCATTGTTGGTAAACAGGGTATATTCCTTTCCATCCAGTTTAAACTTTCCATTGGCGATCCGATTTCCATAGCGCCCAATGGTGGCGCCGAAATAAGGTTCGGTCGAATTTTTGAATTCTTCCGCGGTACTAAAACCTACCACTACATCGGTGGGATCCCCGTTTTTATCCGGCACGATAAGGCTGACCACACGTCCGCCGTAATTGGTAATCGCCGCCTTCATACCCGATCCATTACCAAGTACAAAAAGGCCAGCCGTTTTACCGTCGATCATGGAACTGAAAGCAGCCGAATCGGGAATGCCTGCTTTGGATTTCACGGTGTTGGTATCAGAAGATCCGGGAAGGGCCTGGGTATCATCACCACCATCATTACACGAAAAGAGAAAAACTGCCAGAATGGAAATCGCGAACATTCGGTTAAACATAATAGCTATAATGTTTGAGTTTAAATTTAAGATTATCGGCTGATCCATTCTATTTCGTTCTTACGGATTCAAGATTCAACTCCGCCTTTCATTCAATCGGCTTCATTCCCGAACCGCTTCTGAAACGATGGCTATCAGATCAGACCTGTTTTCAAAATGAGTATTGTTTTTCGCGGCGAAATCTTTCAGTTGTTTTTTCTTTGCGGGAAATATTCTGGAAAGCTGCTGCAGGTTGTTTGCTTTCTGATACCGGCCATCGTAAAATACCAGAAAATTATATTTTGGAACTACCTTAAAATTATCGGGCAACTTCAGGCTGTAAGCGCCACCGCTTTGAAGTAATTCCCGGAAAGAGGCGGATGCCGTTGTATTGGAAGCCATGCCATAACCAAGTGGCGTACCTTCTTCACTAACCGTGCAGGTTGTTTCCAGAAATAAGGCTGCTTTTCCAGAACTCAGCAGTTCATAAAATTTATTATCGGCCGGAACAAAGATTCTGCCTTCAATAGTTACCGTATCAACATCGGCAGGATTTGAGATCGCCAGGGGTTTCCCCTGCGATTCATAAATCATTTCGCCGGTAAGAATATTATAATTTAAAACCTGGTCTGAAACCACTCCCGATTTTACTTTAACTTTTCCCGGTCTGAAGGTTTCAAAAACATAATGTGAAAGCTTCACCGGCTCTGTTCTTTTCTGGGCCATCATAAGGAAGCCATTCATCAGAAAAACCAGCAGCAGCACAATTTTTTGTATAAACATTCTCGTAATTTATTCATTCGGATTTTTCATACCAATGCCTTCTTTTCGGGTTTGTAGCTTTCCGGCAATAAACAGCGCCAGCTTTTCACCTTCCTTAAAACCATTTTCGATCGCCGGCCTGTAGTGAATACCACCATACAAACGGCTGATGGCAGCCTCTTCCGCTGCATGACTGAATGATTTGAAATGCCTGACCGGAAGTCCGAATTCCAGTTCAGTGGAGTCCGCATAAGAAAAATGATCGCCGAATAATTTTGTCAGCAACACCGAAGATGCCTTTGAAACAATGCTGTGCCCGCTGGTATATTCCGGAAAAGGCGGCGTTTGCAGCAGAGGCATCCAGTTACCATCGATATACTGGTTGATATAGGTTTCGGGCCTGATCACATTGCTTCGGTACTTTTCATCCCAGCAGCTGATGAATGCATCGGCCAGTGCAATTGAAATGCAGGCATAGGATTCCAGCGAGCGCATAACCCCGGCCTTCACTTTTTTACAGGCAAGCGCGGTAATATTTATCCAGTGGCCACCGGGAGAGATTTTTTTAGTAGCATACATTACATGACCGTTCACATTCATCTTGAAAGGATTGCAGTCCCAGAAAGCCGCAATATCTCTTTGTTCTTCGCTGAGCGTTGACACCACTTTATAAACCTCCATCGCTTCCTTATAAAACTGGCTGTTCTTATCGGAAGAAAAAGGCGTTGGCGGAACTGGCTTGAACTGAGTGGAACTGTCCAGGGCAAATGGGCGCATCTTACTCCAGTGCGGTTCAATTGCCTTCATATAGGCTGGTGGCGTGGGTTTCCAGGATTCATCGGCATCCGAAAGGTAGTACCGGGGCATGGCTCTTGTTTCGCGGTACTGATCGGTGGCGGCCCAGGCAATGATATGCTTTGCTACATTATTTCCATGTTCAACCGAACTTTCATAAACCGATTCCGGGATGCCCGAACGGCGAAATTCCTGCAGCATTTCGCTGTGGAAGTCAATGATCTGCTTTTCAGAGATCACCATGGTTTTGGCAACAGAAAGGATCGCCTGTACAGCACTGATGGTTGGACTGTATTCTGACGGCGCCGCTTTCGTCAATGGCTTTAAACCGTTTAGCTGGCCGCTCATCGACTGGTATTCATGACTTGCAGGAACCGCGGCTTCGTAACCGGCGATCGTTATATACGCGTAGGTACGACTGGCAACCGGCGGCGAATAAATATCATAAACGATTACATCCGTAACCTTTTTAATGGCGCGATGAATATATTCAGGATCTTCTGTTAAATGCTTCCAATTAAAATCACTGGCAGAAGTTTGAAAACCTGTTATCAGTATAAAAAGAATTCCAAAAAGCAATCTTGGCATATCAGCAGATCAGTTAGGGGTTGATTTAAGCGGAAAATCCGGATTGATGATAATGTTATTGTTCTAAATGCTAACAAAAATATTATCGGTTTTTTTTCGGCTGAGATTCCAGCCCGCAACCCGTTTCCACTTCTAAATATACTTTCATTTGGTAAAATACAGGCTGCATTTGGAAATAATTTCCGGCTTTGCTTATTATTCAAAATAAACCGCATTTAAAAACATCAGAACGCATAATGCTGCCCTGATTAACCGATAATAAAGTATAAATGGTTATTTTACGGCTGATAAAAATCCCGATCAGATGTTCAAGTTAAGACCCCTCGCTCTGTTTGGCATACCTGTATTTTCATTATCCATTCTTATATCAGCCTGGAATCCGGTTGATCCCGATCCATTGTTCAGGCTGGTATCACCC
>JAEZAY010000172.1 GCA_023427575.1 Bacteroidota bacterium
TATTCCGGAGCCCGATTTTTTTGCTCCACTTTTTTTCTAAAAAAAAGTGGAAGGGGTCATTTATAATTACTGCTCCGAATTCACTATTGATATAGGTTTCGGGTGAATGGAAAATTATTACCCGGACAGCACTGATCCAAGAAACACGGGCACAGATACGCCAACCCTCTATGCCGGTGTTACATATCTGCGCCAGTAACCCAGGAATTAATTCGGAGTTCGAACTGGAGTTGCGAGGCCTTCACATACTTTCTTTGCGCCTTTACACTGCTTAGCTTTCTTTGCCTAAAAATTTCAGTTCAAAGCATTGTATCCCAGGTTCAGCACAAAAAAAATTTTGAATAATTAGTTCCTTATCTACTTACCTTTGCCGCTCATTGGTTCCCGAAAACGGGATTAAAAGGGAAACCCGGTGTAAATCCGGTGCTATCCCCGTAGCTGTAAACTCGTTCGGTTTGAATGCAGAACCGCAAATCAAACCGTTCTTTTAAACAACGTTTAAACCACTGTTCCGGAACCGGAACGGGAAGGAAGAGTAAGCCAGAAGACCTGCCAGTAAACAACATCAACGAGCTTTCGGGTGAAAGGCTGGGATGAAATTGTTCTGCTGCAGAAGACTTTTCATTTCAACCTGCCCTGCCCAAAGCTCTTAGTTATCATCTGTCGGAGGAACCGATCAAAAACAAACTATGAGCAAAACATTTTTCAGTGTAATTCTTTCGTTTTTTATTTCAGGCATCGCTTATGCACAAGACAGTATCGCTGTTTCCGCTTTGGATGAAGTAGTGGTAACCGCAGGAAAATACCCGCGCAAACAATCTGAAACCGGGAAGGTGATCACGGTAATTGGACGTGAAAGGCTGGCGCAAAGCAGTGCACGTTCGCTGGCTGATGTTTTAAATACAGTGGCAGGAACAACCATAATCGGAGCAAATGCCAATCCCGGCACCAATCTCAATGTCAGCATTCGGGGAAGCTCCGCAGGCAATGTGCTGATACTGATTGATGGGATCCCTGTAAACGATCCTTCCGTTATCACAAATTATTTTGATCTGAATTTTGTAAATGTAGACCAGGTTGAAAGAGTTGAAATCTTGAAAGGGGGGCAATCTACCCTCTACGGATCGGATGCGGTTGCCGGTGTCATCAATATCATCACGCGGAAATCCGCATTTAAAAAATGGGGCGGGAATGCTGAACTCAGTGCCGGAAGTTTCGGTACGATAAAAACAAATCTGGGCTTATCGGGCCGCCGGCAATCCAGCGGCTGGGGAATCCAGTATGGGTATCAGCGTACCGATGGCTTATCTTCCGCATATGATTCATCCGGATCCGGGAATTTTGACCGAGATGGGCTGGCCCAGCATACTGTAAACGGACATTATCATTTTGCGTTGAGCCCGAAATTAAAAATTCAACTGAACGGAAATCTAAGCGCCTATAAAACGGATCTGGATGCGGCTTCGTTTAAGGATGAACGTGATTTCACCGGAAAAAACACGCAGTACCAGTTGGGTGCGGCCATCAGTTATGAGCTGGAAAAAACGAGGCTGAAACTGAATTACCGTTATCATGATCTGAAACGCGAATACCTGGATGACTCAATTCACCAAAGCAGTCCTTTTGTGATTTATTCCGAAAGTTTTTATAAAGGCAAAACGCATTTTGCGGAACTGCTGCTAAACAGAAATACAGCGCAGGCGGAATTTTTAGCAGGAATCGATTTTCGTCAAAACCGCATGGACCAGGAAGGATTTGCGCTTTATAGTTTTGGTCCGGCTTTTACATCGCTGAGTGATTCGCTGGCAGAAATGCTCCAGGTTAGCACCTTTTCTTCCCTGATATTAAAAAATAAAAGCGGTGGTTCCCTTGAAATGGGCGGAAGATGGAATCATCATTCGGAATACGGTAATAATTTTACCTACACCATTAACCCATCCTGGCTGATCGCGCGCCGGGTTAAACTGTTTCTTAATTTGTATTCGGCATATAAAACGCCCACCCTCTATCAGCTCTTCGATCATAATTATGGAAATACAGATTTGAAACCCGAAAGATCACAATGGATTGAAGGAGGCGTTCAGTATTATCCTAACAATGAATGGGATCTGAGAATGGTTTATTTCAAACGAAATTCCAAAGACGTTATCAGTTTTATTTATACTGATCCCGGAAGTTTCGAAGCCCGGTACGTCAATATGGGAAAGTTGAAAAGTTCCGGGCTGGAAGCTGAGATTGCTTACCGGAACCGGAAACTGCATTTTTCCTTAAATGGGGCTTATATAAAAGGAAGCATTCAGAGTCCTTACGACGAAGCAGGGAACAAGCTGGGCACTGATACGGTTTATAGCAATTTGTACCGGGTTCCAAAATATTCCGCCAATCTTGTAGCCGGCTATTCAATCAATTCAAAATGGAATCTGAGTGCCACCATACGGTATGTGGGTGATCGACCAGAACCGGTTTATGCCAGCGCGCCTTTCATTTTAGATCAATACCTGGTAGCGGATCTGTACAGCTCCTATGCACTCAGCAAAAAAATAAAACTGTATGTTGATCTCAGAAACCTGACCGATGAACATTATTTTGATCAGCGTGGTTATACCAATAAAGGTCTTCACGTAATGGGAGGCTTGCTCGTAAACTTCTGATGGCGCGGCGTTTCACCAATCGCTACAATTCTTTCGGTATGATTGTTTTAATTTGTAGGTTCGTGCCTTAGCGATTATACCGAAGGAATTATGCCTGAGACTATGCAAGAAGAAGTGATACTGGTAAATGAACTGGATGAGCCGATTGGGAAAATGGAAAAAATGGAAGCCCACCGGAAGGCTGTTCTTCATCGTGCATTCAGTGTGTTCATTTTTAATACAAAGGGAGAAATGCTGATCCAGCGCCGTGCTTTGCATAAGTATCATAGCGGGGGCTTATGGACAAATGCCTGTTGCAGTCATCCCCGCCCCGGGGAAGAAACGGCTGCTGCCGCATCGCGGCGTTTGTTTGAAGAACTGGGTTTTTCCACCCCCTTAACGAAACAGTTTTCCTTTACGTATAAAGCGGAGTTTGCCAATGGCCTCACCGAGTACGAATATGATCATGTTTATACCGGCTTGTATGAGGGAGAAATAAAACCCAATCCCGAAGAAGTGGCTGACTATTGTTATAAAAGCATTCAATCCATCAGTGAATCGCTGGAATCGCATCCTTCCAAGTTTACAGAATGGTTCAAGATCGCATGGCCTAAAATCATTCAATCGGAAATCCCTGCCTCACTGAAATAGAAGGCCCGCTTTCAAATTCCCTTTTGTAAGCATTCGTTTTGTTCGAACCAAAATTTTAGATTGAAAAAAGACAGTTGCGCCATCAAAGTTGGGACATACAATTCCGGTCGCTGGCACAATATTTTTACTTCTTCAGCTGGTTTCTAAACCAAATTGCTTGACATAAAAACTATTAAATCATGGCAGAAAATTTATCAGGCCAGGGTGGTCGCCAAAGCGGCCCCGGTCAGGATCAAAACAGTCAGTCAGGAACAGGACGTTCACAAGACAGAGGTCAGATGGGAAGAGAGAGCGGCAGAAGCGATGACATGAATCGTTCCAATATGGGCAACCAGGAATCTGGTCAGAGCAACCGGAATACCGGTAGCGGAAGAGATCAGCTTCAGGGTGGAGATCAGGGCCGTGGAGGTTCTGCAATGGACGATGACAACATGGATGTTAATCTTGAAGATGAAGATATCTCCATGGATGATGAAGACCTGGATTCAAATTCCGGAAGAACCGGAGGCGCCCTTTAGGAATGTAAAAATTGACAAATGTGCAAGTGTGCAAACGGAGAAAAATCCGTTTGCACATTTTTTTTGTGCAGTGCATTCTTTTAGGGTCTTGATCCCATTCTTGTTTTCCCGCGAAGCATATAAGAATAGTAAAGCAGGTAAGGAACCCTTTGAGTCTAGACTCCTCTTCCACTTTTTTTTAAAAAATATAGCAAAAAAATCGGGCTCCGGAATAAGTCCTAAAAATTGAAACTTCCGGCATAAGGGAATGTGCAAATGTGCAAATTTGCAAATTCAAATCCGGGCGTTATATGCTTTAGCTGTGACTTGTTTTTATTTTACGCGGTCCGTTTCATTTTGCAAATTCGCACATTATCACATCATTGGTGTCCGGTTAATAATTTTCCATTCACGCGAAACCTTTATCAATAGAGAATTAGGAGCAGTCATTGTAAATGACCCCTTCCACTTTTTTTTAGAAAAAAAGTGGAGTAAAAAAATCGGGCTCCGGAATAAATCCTAAAAATTGAAACTTCCGGCTAAATAAAAACAAGTCACAGCGAAAGAATAAAGCCCAGCAGTGGTACGACTTACGGGCTACAGAACATTTCCGGGCTCTGGTAACAACTGTTTTTATTTTACGCCGTCCGTTTCAATTTTCT